>JBBRVL010000162.1:0-8230 GCA_038246925.1 Chloroflexia bacterium | reverse complement strand
TGGCGTCGTGGGCTGGAGCTGACTCTTGCAGAGGTGGCAAGCCTTGGAGCTGCGCTGCCGGTCGGCCTGACCGAGGCGTTCGTCGCGCAACTCGTCGCCCAGCGGCTCCTGCTCAGCATGCCGCTGCTGCGGCGCACCGGTACACTTGCTCTCATGGGGATTGATGCAACGACGCTTCAGCTAGTAGCGCCCTCGATTGAGCGTGAGGCGGTCGCAACTTCCATTGACGCAGTGCTCGATGCAACGGCCTCGGCTGCCATCGTCGGCCTGGGCGGCAGAGACTTCCTGTAAAAGTGCCGATTGATACGCTCGGCACGGTGACTCGCGCCCGATTGAAACGGGATGCGAGCCACCGTGCGCTCCTCAATCGCCGCAGGTCAGGGTAGAGCCGTGGCCTGAACGCTCAAGTCATAGGTAAGATCGGGACGGCCGTTACCTGAGTACTCTTGTACACGGATATAGTAAACCCCGCTGGTGCTCGGCTCAAAGACGATTCGTGATGCGCGCCATTCCGCATCGTTGCCGTCATCGTCCTCTGCGAGCAACGTACTGCCGTCAGTGTCATAGAACTCCAGGTATGTGTCGACACCATCGGCGAGATTCGCAGTCTCGATCGTGTAGGAAGTGCCCTCCTCTGCCGTGAGTGCCACCCAATCCTCGTCACCCGATGTGCAAAAAGCGTGAGACTGAGTCGTGTTCGCTGCCAGCTGCGAGGCCGAGGCTGAGTCGTTATCAGGCTCATGCACGTCTGTGCAGACAAAGGTCTTCACGCGGAGATCGTACGTGGCATCGGATCTGCCATAGTCATACGTTTCACGCACCCGGATATAGTAGGTTCCGCTCGTTGTCGGCTCGAGCACTAGTCGAGAAGCTGGCCACTCGTCGCTGTTTCCATTATCATCCTCAGCGATAAGCGTCGTACCATCTATCTCATACAGCTCCAGATACGTGTCGACACCGTTCAGGTTGGCGGTCTCAATCAGCATCGGCACGCCCGCGGTCGCTGTGAGCGTCAACCAATCGTTGTCACCCGCCCTACAGAAGGCGTGGGTTTGCGTTGTATCGGCTGCAATCGCTCCTGCCTCTGCCGAACTGTTGTTTGGCTCACTCGGGTCACTACAGGTGGGTGCCGTGACCGCAAGGCTATAGCTCGAGCCCGGGAAACCTCCGCCATCGGCACGCCGCATCTGGAGGTAATAGGTTCCTGCTTGGGTGGCCAGAAATTCGAAGCTCCCCATCCAGTCGTGCTCCGCCACAACCGTACTGGCATCGGGTGCATAGATGACGAGGCGAGCTGTGTTGTTCGGGACAATGGTTGTCGTCTCAACACGGTAGACGGTGTCCGCCTCAGCCGTGAGCGCGAACCAGTCCTCGTCGCCGGGAATGCAGAAGACGCGGTTCTGGGACTCATCCACGCTGATCGACTGTGCAGTAGCGCTGCCATTATCCGGCTCGTAGCCATCCTGGCAGGTCGCCGGGTCGGCCGCGGTGACGAGCAGATCGTATACCTCGTTGGCAGTTCCCACGCTGCTGTTCAGATTTTGCACCTGGAGATAGTACGTTCCTGATGTGGCGGGTAGGAACTCGACGCGAGCCTTCCCGTTCCAATCGCTCTGCTCAACCAGCACCGTTGTCCCATCAGTGGCGTAGAGCGTGAGCTTCGGATACAGCCTCCAGGAGGCGGGGTTTATGGTTTCAAACCGGTAGACGGTTCCCGCCGTCGCCGCAAAGCTCACCCAGTCGACATCACCCGGCCCACAAAGCGCCCGCGTCTGGAGATCCCCGACTGTGATGGGACGTGCTTGGACCTTGCTACTATCGAGTTCATAGACGTCTGCGCACTGGTTGGTTCGAATACGGAGCTGATAGGCGCCGTTTGCGTCGGTATGACCACTGTCAGCACGCACACGAACGTGATATGTTCGCGTGCTACTCGCCGTGAAGGTGAGTGAAGACGCACGATTGTACGGTGTATCGTCAGTTTCCCACAACACCGAGCCGCCGAAGTTGTATAGCTCAAGGTAGGTATCCGTTCCCGGCTTGAGCTTGAGTGTTTCGATGGTGTAGGTCACACCAGCACTACCAGGGAAACTAACCCAGTCCTCGTCATTGGCGCCGCAGAGCGCGTGCGGCTGCGTATGTCCAAGATGGTAGGGCTTCGCCAGCGAGGCGTTGCCGTCCGGCTCGGCGCTGTCCGTGCAAACGGTGTTATCGATTGCGGTGATTTTGAGGTTATAGGCGGCCCCAGGTTGTGCTGACGCTCCAGCCCTCACCTTTACGTAGAACATACCAGATGTCTCTGGCGTCACCTCCAAATACGGCTCCTGCGCCGTCTGATTCACGCTGGCGCTAGCAAGCACGGTGCGACCGTCGCTCGCGTACACCTCCAGGGTGCTTCCATTAATCCACCGTAGCCCCGACGTGGCGATAGTGTAGGTATGTCCCGCCACAGCATCAACTGAGACCCAATCTGGATCTTTTAAGAAACAGATGGTCGAGGGGCGCGTTGTTCCGAGTGTAAATGGGCGAGCGGAAGAAGCGAAATTATCCGGCTCGGCGGGATCCGCAGGACAGGTGAGGGGCGTAACCCGCACCTCGTAGTCTCGCGGTCTGGGGCCAGAGGTTGTGTAGACGCGCAGAAAGTAGGGGGCATCGCTCGCCAGAGGCTCGCTCAGGAATGAGAAACTCCTGCCCAGTGCGCTCTTGAGGACGGTGGCCCCATCGCTGGCCACCAGATCCAGCGTCAGAGCGTAGGAGTCGGCCGTATTTGTGAGCGTAACCGTGTGGGGCATTCCTACTTCCGGCGTCACGCGTATCCAATCTTCATCACCAGAGCAGACGCGATGCGCCTGGATTACCCCAACTGGAAGGCTCTGGGCTTGCCCTGCGGTGTTGTTCGTCTCGTATTGGTCGGGCCAACATGTCTTTTCCGAGAGCATGAAGCTATAGTTCGTAGCACTCCCACCCGGATAGAGGCGGCTGACTCGCAAATAGTAAGTGCCGACTGTCGCCTGCGACAGGGTGAAGGAGGGCTCGGTGCTGCTCGCGAGCAACGTCGTAGCATCGCCCGCATACAGGTCCAGCTGCAAGTCCTCATAGCTCTCAGTTAATGCTGTGAACTGCGGCGTTCCCGCTTCGTGGACAAAGCTGAACCAGTCCTGCTCGTCATCATTGCGCAGCGTGTGGTGTTGCTCTTCGTTTAGTGCGATGAGCTGCGCTTGCGCACTCGTATCATCAATTTCGTAGGGATCATACGGCCGATGAATGTCGCGCGTGATGGTCTGCTGGAGGTAACCGCGCGCCTCGCTGAAGTGGCGCAGGTGCAGATCAACCTGGAGCAAGCCGGGCAGCAGCGGCGCCTTAGCGTTCGCGGCATAGATCCCGTCCTGTGCAGACCCATCGGCGTGCTGGCCATCATCAAACAATACCAACGTCTCAGTAACGCCATTCGATGCCGTGATGTTAGCCCAAAGTGTGGTTGTATCAGTTAAGGGGCCTGTGGGGTCGGAAAGCGTCACCTGTAAGGCCGCGCCCTTCGTCGTAGCGATCTCAGTGTTAAGCGAGCTGCCGATGCTTGTCTCGGCCTCATAGGAGATGGCATCGCCAGAAGACGTCTGCGTAACCACAGGAGGCTGACCCCCCTGAAGAGATGCTCCGCCACGTCGGATAAGAGGCAAGAAAAGCCGGGTGGTGCCTGAGTTGCCAGTAATCAGCTGCGAGGCACCTGATGATGGCCCCATGGTTTGATCGGGATGTTCGAGACGCACCGTCCAGATGCCGTATTGAGCCATACCGGGCTCAAAGCTGAAAGTCGCAGCATCCGCGCTTTGTGCAACGTTGACACCGAGCGGCAGATCATCGAGTTCATATCTGTCGCCTTCAGGGCTCAACAGAGTCAACATCGGTGCGTCCCCAGGCGCACCCCAGGTGACGCTGGCGGACGCCGAAGTGACACTGGAGTCTACTTGAATGCTCACCTCTTTGTACCCACCAGGATCCAGGCTGCCGCTTTCAGATACGCCATCAACGTTACGCAGCGCCTGGGCGACCTCGTGGAAGCTCAGGACTATGTCTGAGCGTGCGAACATCGCTGATTCAGGCTCGGCGCCCGCAGTGGCTGTGATAAGCTCATCAACTTTGGTGGTGCTGTGTTCAGGAACCAGCACAAAGAACAGCGAGACATCAGCAGCAGCAAGAGCCGCGACGGTGGAGTCATCAACATTCCACTTGCCATCGGTGAAGATGACGATCGCCTGAGTACGATTACTACCAGCGACCGGTGTCATAGCAAACTGATCGAGCGCCCAGCTAAATGCCCGGTTCATTGGACTGCCGGTCGCCGAGGAATCAAGGTAGTCAGTGAGCAGATCGGTAGCCGCCGTACGACCTGAGGTATCTAACGTCGTCCATGACAGGGTCGGCTCATCATCATCGCCATCCTGCATGCTCGTGATTGCGACACGATCGCGATCATGGAGCAGGTTGAGTAACTCGAGCGTGCCAGTAACCCCGGTCGAAAGATAGTTCGTCGGAGCTTCCTTCATGCTCTCCGAGTCGTCGATGATCAGCACAATGTCGGAGAGCCCGACTGCGGTCTCTAGAGGGTCGGACACGCTTTTGTTTCCCGCCGCGTCACGAGTAACAACTACGAAGTACTGAGGAGACGATACGTGCCTGAAAGTACGTGACGTGCGGGTGCTATCGACTACGATACCAGACTTGGTCGTATCAGTAATCGGCCTCATTGAACGAAAAATCTCGTAGGAAAAGCCGCCAGGGCTATTATCGATAATCGCATCCCAGCTCAGAACATCTGACTCTGCGGGTTCATCAGGCGAGCCAACGGAGCCAACCACGAATTGCAGGTTCGTCACAGTCGGCGGTGCCTGCGTATCGATGTCAATGGTCGTCGTGAATATGCGAGTTGAGCCGCCGGATGATCCATCGCCTTGCTCGGTCGCCGTGAGGCGCACAGTGTAGGTGCCATCAAGCGGGACGTCGCTGATTAGCGGTAGTACACCATCCCAGGTATAGCTGTGGGCCTGACCCATCTGCTGATCGGGTACGAAGGCAGCAGGTTGTTCTCCACCATTTGGGAAGATCAGATCAAGCTGCACATCGTATTTCGTGTGACCAGAGGAGGAGTTGAGCGGTGGGAGAAAATAGTGAAAGGTGACCGTATCCTTTTCACCATCGTCGTTCGGCGAGAAGCTCGACGGCTCCGCGGTCAACACCATTGGATCATCGGAGAGGTAAGCTTCGAGGGTAAATGGGAGCTGATCGTACTCAGGACTGGTTGAGTCCTGGTGGCCATAGGCTCCCACTTTGGAGACGACGAAAACCGCCTTTCGCTGAGAGCCGCCGAAGTTGGGAATGCGGAATACGTTTCCTTGAGTCTCGTTGAGCGAAATGATCTTCTCCGAGGGAATAGTATCCGTCACGGTGTTATCGAGATTAAGCACCGTAACCTGATAAGTACCCGTCGGCGTCTTGCTATCCAAGCGAAGATTGACGGTGAGGGTTGCAGTTGTAGGTGCTGTTGATGCCGGCTCGAAGACAAAATAGCGCGTTCCGAGGTATTCGACGGCGAAATCATCGACGCTTCCAACGTCGCCCTCAAGGATTGTCGGACTCGTGGAATTGAAAGGGACGATAGCACTATTTGCGCTACGGATCGTCATTTCAGATACCGGGAGAGAAGGCACCGCATACCATGGATCGCCGGGTGCAGCACCGACCCATGTCGACCAGGAGTCGTAGTACGGGTTATCGTAGACCGCTTTCGCCCCAGTGATGGCGATCTGCTGGAGGTAGTTGTCGATCATATACTGATGGTACAACGCTTCCAAACCGCCGTAAGGGGTTTCGGCTTGAGCCCAGCGGCGCAGCGCGCTTGGCAGCCCGTGGTGATCTCGCCAGAACGTACGGAGCACATCGGAGGCACCGGCCTCCTCCTGGAGGCGTGCCTGGACGTAATACCAGAAGAGCACCGAGGTGTAGCGATTCGTGTTGCTCGCGTGGAAGCCATTATCGCGCGCTAATCCCAACCAAGGAGTCTCGAAAAGAGATCTTAATTCCTGCTCAGAGTCACGTTGGTGACGGTTGGGCTTCAGACAGTCACCAGGAAAGGCAAGGCCACCAATTCGCGGCGGATTTGCAGCGTCAGCGGAGCATTGCGGCAACAGTGCTTGATCAGCAGCGTAGACGGCTGTGCCTTCGAGTACCCACCATTTTGGAAGTGAAAAGAGATTTTCAGGGTGTGTTGTAAACATTCCCTGGTAGACGTGGGCCAACTCGTGATAAATTGTATTTTCCAGGTCAGGATATAGCCAGGGATGTACCTCAGCGACATTGCGCGCAAAGACATCCTGGTCGATCGTCATAAGAGTGGAATTCTGCGATGCGCCAGGAGGGAAATTGGGGGCGACGTACCCCATTTGAGGTACATGACGGATAACGACAGGATAAAATTTCCCTACCTGCCGACCTCCACCAGACGAAGGTGTCTCAACGATCGTATATCTGAGACCTAGATCAAAACTGGAATCAACAGTGTAATGCGTTTTGTAACGCTTGTGCGCGACGTCTAGACAGTGGATCACACGTTCGGCGTAATCCGGCACAAGGTCACCATCTTCGTCGAAATTACCGAATGCGGTTACAGAGCCGGAGCCGGTATCGCTAATTTCATCGCCTGGATGGCCATCTTCTGTGTAAAATACGGCAAACGGCACATCAGGCCGTGTTAAAACATGCCAGTTCCCATCGGCTTTCGGAACACCAGGAATGGGATACGCCTCACCAAATGCGTAATTGTACGCTATATAGTCGCTAACCAGAGCATCATCTTCGCCTATGACATCACGCATGCGTGCCTCTGACCAATCTGTACATCGGTCGAGCGAAAGCGCAGGCAATGCGGCAGAGGTTGTTTGTGCAGCGCGTCGAGATGAAGCTACAGCCAGGGTGGTCTCGGCGGGCGGGACGAGCATGGCGCACAGCAGCACGATTAGGGCAAGGTGAGTACAGCGCAGACGGTTGCAGAGGGCGAACATAAAGCTTCTCCTTGTAGGATGATGTCGTAGTAGGGCGTTCGGGAAGCCAAGAGGCGATCAGGACACAGGAAAGCAGGACCAGCCGCCGTATTCACACAGTTGACTGGCAGACAGCAGCGATGATCGCCCAACGTACGCTAGTTTGGCGATAGGTCGCTTGCGGATTCGGTTATGGGCTCATCTCAGTGCAGGGTAGCCCTGCATCGCCGGTGCCAGGCAACTCAAATGCCTCCACACCAACGTAGAGGACTCCATCAGCGCCTTGATCGATGCCGCGGTCGTCAATAGTGGTAAACAATGTCGCAGTGACCCCTAAGACGCCGGAGTCACCGTAGACCTGCTCCGCGGTCCACTCCCAAGTGTAGGTTCGCTGCTCACCGGGACGAAGAACCGGGTCGATGGCTGAGGGATACGCCGGGCTGTCCGACCAGCGCCGGAGAGGGGGCGGCGCTTCGGCTCGCCAACGGCGTGGCTCAAGCGTGATTTCGAGTGGTGGCGTAGCGGTGAGGATGACCGGGTCGGTTGCGGTCGCTGTCACAACCACCGTAAACACCACAGTCTCACCAATTGCCGCGCAGTTCGTGCTTGCAGAAAAGTCAAAGTCAAGAAAGCGAGCACGGCCACCACCGCCATTTACCGGGCCAATGGTGGGCAGGGGGGTTGGTGGTGGGTAATAGCAGGCGCTACTACCAAACACCACCAATAGGCAGCACAGCACCAACAAGAGCGATTGGAGCGAGGGGGTAAACATTCGTTTTCTCATACGGTCTTCATGTCTGGATGGAGATATTGGTTTCAGCTAAGCGTAGGCAGCGTAGGGCAGGAATCAGAAAAGCCGGCACACCATGGCCGGCTCATCGCAACTGATATTGCGAGAGCACCACAGCAACGCTCCAGACGGCGATGAAGGCTGAGACGATGGAGCAGCCGTGAGCTACTCAGGAAGTACGACCTGCCGTAAAAGACAAGCTGCCGTGAGGATACCATACGTCCGTACGAGTGTCAAGTCGCATCCATATTTACTCCAGGGCAATCGCATCATACGGTATCAGGTAGAGATCTGGTCTAGACTCGGCGGTTCTGCATATGCGCCGGGAGGCCATTTGCTACAGGTCATTGCCGTTCAGCTATGATCAACTGCCTCGGGCGTAGGCAGTTTTACACGATATCGGAAG
>JBBRVL010000161.1:0-8263 GCA_038246925.1 Chloroflexia bacterium | reverse complement strand
CACTATGCCCTGCGGATGCATCGTGTCACTTGCCGCTTCGATTGCCCTTTCGGACGCCTCTAATACGGCTACATTGGCGTCGGACAGTTTCTTCAGGAGTGCGCGCCCGCGCTCGGTGCGACCTACAAGGTCATAATTATAGAGGCAGGTGACAGGCAGTTCACCTGCCGCCAGTCCATCCTCAATCGACCTTATGCCTTCCACGAGGAAACGGCCCTGGTCGCGCCGCCCCTTACTCGTGGAGAGGAGATGCATCAATTTTACCGTTGGGTTTGACGGGCTATCTATCATCTAAGTACAACAAAGCGGCACATCTTGCGATCTGCCGCTCTCATCACATATCCTAATTGTTGCTTGAGGGCCGCGGAGCTACGCTGTCGCGCCAACCTCGGTCGCTTCATCCTTAGTCGTTTCGCCTTCGGCGGGGAGTGCAGGGACTTCAGCCATCTCCTCAGCGTCCACTACGGCCTGGCTTGCTACCCTCTGTACGAGTTCGGGAGAGACCTGTTTGCCTCCCGCGATTGTTACGAGGTGTGCAAACGCGGCTCCATCACGCACGGCCAAATCGGCGAGCGCCTTGCGGTCAAGCGTCACACCTGCGGCGGCAAGACCCGAAATGAGCCTGCTGTAGGAAAGCCCACCCATGCGCGCGGCGGCATTTATGCGTACGATCCAGAGCCTTCGCATATCCCGTTTCCGCGTGCGACGATCACGGTACTGGTAGGCGCGCGACTTCATTACGATCTGGTTTGCGAACCGGAATAGGCGACTACGTGTACCTCGGAATCCCGATGCGGCTTTTAGTATCTTTACGTGCCTTCTGTGACGCGTAAGGCCTCGTTTAACTCGTGGCATTTCGACCTCTCATGTGCGGCGCATGGCGCCTAATCTCAATAGTCTGGGAGTCTGGGTGGCGCAACCTATGCGCCGTAAGGCAGCAGCCTCTTCACGTTGTTTTCCTGGGAAGGGTGCAGGGGCAGCATGCGATCAAACATCTGCTTGACGCGCTTTGACTTCTTGCGTCTCATGTGGCTTTTCATGTGCTTCGTGCGCATAATCTTACCGGTCCCGGTAATCTTGAAGCGGCGCGAGGCCCCCGTGTGGGTCTTCATCTTTGGCATGGGGAAGTGGCTCCTGTTCTAAATAGCCCTGGTTAACCCGGTTTCGCGACCCACCGAAAACGGGTCACAGCCGAGAATTATAACACATTCAGACGTGCTATGCAAATAATCGAAGTAATGTAAATGTTCAGACTTGAGGTGGAGAAGATTGCCAGGAATCACAGAGAATACAGAGGTCACAAAGAACACTGAGATCATTATTGTTTTGAGAATCCCCTATACAAGCTCTGTGCCCTCTGTGTTCTTTGTGCTCTTTGTGACTCAAGATAAAAGCCCGTTTACCACTAATCTGAACGCTTACGCTGGATTTCCTTCTTGATCATCTTTTCAGTTCAGAGGACATCCTTATATTTTAGCCCTGACAGCCTCATTTGGGCATCGAAAGGGTCTATTCCCTTTGATAACAAGAGCACGTGAAAGCGGCCCAGCCCCTCCATCGAGATCAATGCCTGCGTTCCTCTGCGCTTCTCTAGTGTCGTTTCCAGGTCTGTCACTTCGTCTTGTGAGTCTGTTGTGCCTAGACCTAAGCCGATGAGAAAAGTTGCCTGGCGCGTCATTCCGATAACGTCAAAACTCGCTGAAACTGCATCGCTTTGAAGAGCACTGAAATCTACCAGGGCAGTCAGGTCTTGCTCACCCGGATGGGCAAGGATGTCGTGTGTTACCTTGCCGCCGTGGTAGCCGAGCAGCGTACCCTCTCGTCGGGCCGAGGAATACCGCCCTGGAGCCACATCGCCATAATCTATTATTAGAGCAACGCAACGTGAAAATGCGCTTGAGGCTGTCTTGAGCCAGTCTGCCGCGCCGGTATTGACTTCTATCCTTTCTCTGTCTTCAAGTGCTAGTCCATTTCGCAGAAGGAACTCAGCAAGCTTGGGAGAAGATGGCGACCCGTAGTTAAGCGCAAGGCCACCGTCCTGTATATCGACATACTGCTCACGGATCGCGCCATCGCGCGCCTCCAGCACATGAACAGGTAAGGCATCGACAAATTCGTTGGCGATTATCGCGCCGCAGAGATTTAACTCGGTCAGGGCTGAGGACCATCCTACCCGCCCTGCGTGGGCCGGAAGAAGCATCAATCTTTGCTCCTCAATAAGACTGGGGCTGATCTCAACGAGGTGATAACTTATCCTTGAGTAAAGCCCAGGATAACGAGAGGCCAACTCACCCAGCAGATCGCGCGCCAGGGTGCCCCTCCCCGGCCCGTACTCGGCCAGATCGAACCTCGCTGGACTGCTGAGCAGTTTGTCTACTTCGGCTACATGTTCGGCAAGCAGTTTACCAAACAGAGGCGAGGCCTCAGGGCTTGTCGTAAAGTCGCCGCGAGGTCCTATACTTGGTCCCTTAGTGTAGTAGCCGTATTCAGGGTGGTAAAGCGCCCATTCCATAAACTGCGCGACCGTAACTGGCCCTTGCTGTAAAATGTGATCCATCATCCATTCGGCGAGCGCCGTGCGTTGCGACTCCATAGTGCGTATGATATACTTTCCGCACTCACGCCGCCACCTGCTGATCGGTCTCATGGGAGCCTGCTTTTGACCACAACACTCAACTGTCCACGATGTAAGAGCTTACTGACGGCGGACGCTCAGTTTTGCTCGCGCTGTGGGCTTAGGCTGCCAAAGACGCTAGAAGCGCAAGTTTCCGCGCCAGCCGCGCCTGTTAGCAGCATTGACGCATCTGAGGAGAACGCAGAAGCAGAGGTAATCGAGCCTTTTGACTTCCAATCCCTTGTCTCGCGCGGTGAGGCGTTTGATGCTACAGAGAGCGGCACTACTTTCCTTGCCAGCGGCAATGTTTTTACCGAAGCCGGGATAGATTTTCTCGCTCGCGCCCCTGAAACTGCGGAGGGCACGCCAACTACTGCTTTACGCCCCCCAGATGCGCCGGTAACGGGAGATACCCTGGGGGTGCACTCGTCTGTACCTGTGCCCTCATATACTGCTGATGGGGCGGACGAGCCCCCACGCAACACTGACCCGCCCAGGTTTACGGGACCCCTAAGTAGCTCGGGTGCCGCACCCCCACAGGGCGCGCTCGATCTGCTCCCTCAGGAAGAGGTCATTCAACAACTGGGCGCCCTATATCTAACCAACAAGCGCGTTATCTTACTTGCTCCCAGCGTAATCAGGTCAGCCTTCGTGCGCGATATTGACGCCGTAGGCACCCTGACTGAGCGCGCCCCGGTCTGGCAAGCAATTCTTGGTGGTGTGTTGATTGGGCTTGCGGCCGCGGCGGTATACGCAGGAACAGCGCGCGATTCCCTGCAACCTAATATCGGCTGGGCATACCTCATCAACCCGATGATTACGGCAGTGGTGCTGGCGGTCGCCGGGATATTCTTGCTTGCCCGATATTTTTTGTGGATAAAAAGGAGCCTGTTCGTTTCTGTAAAGGGCCGTCCCCTGATTACGGTGAGTATGACCGATTGGAATTCCGCTCAACTGGCAGGGATGGACGCATTCGTTAACTCATTTTTTCAGGTAAAAGACTTCATGTCGGGTGAACTTATGGAGCGACAGATCGAGTAAGACTTGAAATGGAGCAGAAGCAATCTACTCCGGTTCGTCTTCGGCTGTTAGCTTCTGGTGTCCGTTTGTTGGCGGGCAAAAGTGCGGCAAGCCCGCCGATTGCAAAGGCGTACCGCAGAACGGGCACTTAGGGCGACCCGCCGATACCACCTCCATGCTGTTCGCCTGTAAAGCCTCCATTTGCTTCCTCGTAGCCAGGCACCGGAATGCGGGTGGGCCTTCGTCAGGTGAGTCCGCGTCAAATGCTTCAAGAGCGATAAGATCGCGCTGGGGATCGTACCTCAGGCCCAACGTACCGACGTGTAGGTCGATATTTGGGTCCGCCGGGAAGCTTGGCGGCTTTGGGTTAGGAACGGTTGGCCCGCTCTCCTTGAAATCGACTCCCCGCTCGGTATCTATTTCGAGCAGCATACGCGCTATTGCCTCGGCCAGCGCCTGCACCTGTTGCTTCTCAAGCCATAACTGCGCCGCGTTGCCCTCGGCCCAAACCATGATGCGAAACGTCCGCTGCCCCGGCAGGCCGATTGCTTCGACGCCTATCCAGTCTATCCGGCCCATGTTGTGGCGCGGTCGTCTCATGCTCATCTTGTGGTCTCTCCTCATCTCCCTCGTGAACGGTGCGCTCTCTTCGTGGGGCAGTCGCACTTCCTATCCAGCAAAAGTCGTACCCTTGCACAGCGACCGTGTGCTGGCAATTATTCCAAATAGGATCGCTTAGTTATATTTCTATCTTGCCCCGCGCCATCGTGTCCGTTATCATATAGCATGAATGATGCGGAGGACATAGTGAAAGGTGACGACCTGGGCAATGCTACAGGCCAAAGCGTTCAAGCACCCAGGAGACGGCCCTCCAGGCGAGTCACCTCGGCGGACAGTGCAGAACCTGCTGTTATTACCGCCGATTTCCAGGGTGTGGCCGCAGCCTACGGGAATACCTTACTCTTCGTGGGTTACGAAGTAGACGGCCTTATTGAGGTTGTCGTCTATCCACGCTACCGTTTCTCCTCGGATGACAGGGTGCAGGGTCATCTCGGCTATGTTCACGCAGTCCCTGGCACTCCGTGGGAAGTGCTCCTTCAGCGCGTTGATGCGGTGTACGAGGCCGCGCAGACGAATTATCGGACGGCTGTGACGCTGAGGGCAGGCGAGCAAAGAGCGCATGGAGCGCATTACGACACTGCCTACGAAGCAATTACCGACATCTTTCGTGAAAGCTGGCACGGTTTTGCGTTGAGACTTGGTCGTGATGGTACGGTAAAGAAGGATGAGGTTTTGTTTACCGGCTCAAGGCGTGGCCCGGTGCTGGTAAATTGGCGGGGTTCGCAATATACTCTGATGGTTTTTCCAACGGGGTCCATTACTCTGGTCAAGGGCGACAGTAGGTCTCGCTTCCGCGAGACAGGCTAACACGCACTGCTTGCTGGCTAATCCTGCCCGACCCTGATTTGTTCGGCTCTCCTGGCGTCGTTATATTCCTTGACCGCCTGCTTGAGCGTACCGAGGCCCAGTGTTGCGCATCGTGGCCTGGACATTACTACTTCACGGCCCAGTTCTTCGATAATGATGTCCTGCTGTAACTGCTCGATTTCTTCCAGGGAAGCGCCTTCCATCCTATCAGCGACGAACTCGGCGGCTGCCTGGCTGATAGTACAGCCCTCTCCCTCGAACATGATTTCCACGGCCTGATTATCTGCCACCCTCACATGCATGGTGATAACGTCACCACAGCCGGGGTTGCCGCCGTTGGTCGAGATGTCGGCCCCTACCAGGGGTCCTCGGTGTGTAGGGTTCTCGTATAAATCTAAAAGTGTTTCTATGGCTGTTTGTCTGTCCATGTTTGCCCTTCTTATCGCCGTTCGGTCTTGGTTATTGGCGGAAGTCTTATCCTAGCTTTTTCTGCCTGATTTACCTGCCTATTAACGTAAACTGCCAGCCTCCGGATGAGTGCTGGCGCTGGGCTATCTTGTTCCCACGTTTGGCTCCGCAGCCAGGATTCGAACCTGGAACATCACGATTAACAGTCGCGCGCTCTACCGTTGAGCTACTGCGGAACGACACCTGAAGCTGTTCCCAATTCAGGGACTTACTGATTATACGGCACGTCTAATTCCTTGTCAAGAAAATTGTGCGTCACTCAGGCGTGCACGAGAAATCCCTGTTGCGTCGGAGTTTCAGCCCTATTGCTACCTAGTGAGTGCTTGCCAGTGGAGCGGCAGAGTGCCTTCCATATGTTTGTCGGCCCAGTGCCAGTTGTGAGTGCTTCCTTTGAGAACAGACTCGACTCCATTCTCCAATTTTCGCCCCTTGAGAATGCCCACCACATGCTGGGCACGCAAATAATTGGACTGCCAGGGTTCGCCAGACTTAGGACCGCTCCTTATGAGCCATTGCACCCCTGCCAGGGCCGAGCGGTCGTTCCGCAAGAGGAGGTTCGCCGGGCTATTCGCGGTCACGAAGACCGGGTCGTGTGGTGAACCGAAGGCCGGGGCGAACATAGGGTTGCGTAACACCCGGTCGTTGGCTCGCACAGACCGCCCCTTATCTGTCGCGTAAAGAAATGTGCCGTCAAAAGCGCCCGCAGAGCAGAATAGGTCAGGGCGCTGCGCGGCGATCTTGATCGACTGGAAGCCGCCCAGTGAAAAGCCATCTACTGCCCGCCCACTTCTATCTGCAACAGTGCGGAAGGTGCTATCAACATAAGGAATCATTTCGTCAAGAAAGTAATCCTGAAAGCGACCCGACCCCAAACCGGGTGCGCCCACCGCCTTTTCGGGGTGTAAAAAATTGACCAGGAGTCCCGGCACCCTGTTATCATCACTACTCACTCCTGGGAAGACCAGTATCATAGGCCCGACCTTGCCGATCTCGAGTAGCTGCCGGTAGACGTCGATCACAGTTTTCCCTCGGCGTGACCTGTCCTGCCAGCGGTGAATCCACTCCCGCTCGTGCCCGCGGAAGAGGTACAAGGTTGGGTAGCGACGTTTAGAGTTGGCGGCCTGGCTGTACCCTGGCGGCAGTGCCACGTAGAAGCGCTTTGTCACTCCCAACGTTTTGCTGGCGAGCGAGATGTGGCGCACTCTTGGGTCGAGCGGCCTGTTCTGGGGTAATTCATTGAGATCACGATATAAGTGGGAGGGCGGAATGAAAGGCATAACGCTTATTATACCGCGCCACGTTGCTTTGACAAGGTATAGGCCATATGATAAGATGCGTAGGCACTTTTTCCCGACCGGCGCACGTTTATGAAGCACGCGCTTTACATCAGTTGCGCAGTCATTACGAGGAGGTAATTAATGGCAACCACCACGAAGTCAAAGGTGGAGCCGGGCAACCGCAAGGAGAAGGCTGGTAAATCCAGGCATGAAGAGCTGGGGCTGAACAAAGAGCAACTGCTCGAAATGTATTACTTTATGCTCCTGGCGCGCTCCCTGGATGAGCGGATGTGGCTTCTCAACCGGCAGGGCAAAGCGCCCTTTGTTATCTCGTGCCAGGGCCATGAGGCAATCCAGGTAGGTGTTGCCTTTGCTCTTGAACCTGGCAAGGACTGGTTCTTACCATATTATCGTGATCTCGCCCTATGCCTTGCGCTTGGGATGACCCCACGTGAGGCGATGCTGCAACATTTCGCCCGCCGAGAGGAACCGAACAGCGGTGGTCGCCAGATGCCGGGCCACTACGGCTATAAGAGGCTAAAAATTGTAACGGGATCATCGCCGGTTGCCACGCAACTGTGCCACGCCGCTGGTATAGCGCTTGCATCTAAAATGCGCGGGACAGATGAGGTAACAACCGTCTCCCATGGTGAGGGTGCAACCAGTAAAGGCGACTGGCATGAATCTTTGAACCTGGCGGGTATCCATAAGTTGCCCGTAATATTCCTCTGCCAGAATAACCAGTATGCTATCTCAGTACCGGTAGTGCAGCAGGTCGCCGGAGAGAACGTTGCTGCTCGTGGTCAGGGCTACGGTATGCCCGGCGTTCAGGTCGATGGCACTGATGTCCTTGAAGTTTATGCTGTGGCGAAAGAAGCGGGGGAGCGCGCACGCAGAGGCGATGGGCCAACTCTCATCGAGGCAATTACGTATCGCCTGACCGCGCATTCCTCTGACGACAATGACCGCACTTACCGAGGACGCGAAGAAATCGAGATGTGGCGAGCTAAGGAGCCATTGCCGAAGTTCCGCCAATATCTTCTCGACAGCAAGGTCGCAACCGAGGAAGAGCTAGGAGAGATCAAGGCCAGGATCGACAACGAAGTGAACGACGCAACCGATTACGCCGAAGCCGCTCCCGATCCGGTGGCCGAGGAAGCGACCTTGCACGTTTATGCCTCACCTGAGGAGCGCGCCCAATGGCAGTAAAGACGATGATCGAGGCCATACGAGATGGCCTGCGTGAGGAGATGGAGCGCGACGAACGCGTCTTCGTGCTCGGTGAGGATGTTGGCCCGCGCGGTGGTGTGTTCGGCGTGACCGACGGTTTCTTCAAGCAATTCGGGCCGCTTCGCGTACTGGATACGCCGCTTGCCGAGTCGGTTATAGCGGGCGCGGCAATAGGCGCGGCTATGAACGGTATGCGGCCTGTTGCTGAGATGCAGTTTGCCGACTT
>JBBRVL010000160.1:0-8292 GCA_038246925.1 Chloroflexia bacterium | reverse complement strand
GGCGGAACCGGCACGGTACTCCCAAGCCTGACAGTTATCCCATCGGGCACGGTTGAGCTTACCTTGACCCCTGGCGGCACAGGTACTGCCCAAACAACGGGTACCGCTCAGACGACAGGCACAGCGCAAACCACGGGCACCGCCCAGGTAACTACGACACCCGGCACTACTGGCACAGCGCAAACCACAGGTACCGCGCAGACGACGGGCACAGCCCAAACAACGGGTACTGCACAGACGACCGGTACACCCAACTCCACTACAACAGGCACTCCCGGCCCCGGTTGCACACCGAACGCGTTCGCGGCCATATCGGTTACTGATGGCGGCTTTATTCCAAATCCACTTACGGTAAACCCCAGCACCCAGGTGACATGGACCAACAACAGCAGCACCAGGGTGCGCATCCGCGACATCAACCATGTGTTGTTCGATAGCGGCGACTTGCAGCCTGGACAGTCGTTCTCCTACACATTCTGCACTCCCGGCACCTATGGATACGAAGACCAGCGGTCGGGCCGAACAGGCACCGTTATTGTTACGGGCACCCCGCCAAGCGGTACTGTTACGGGAACAGTTCAGACAACTACCACGCCGGGCACCACAGGCACGGCCCAGACTACAGGCACTCCAAACACGACCGGCACTGTCCAGGTTACGGGCACGGCCCAAACCACAGGTACAGCGCAGGTAACCGGCACGCCTAACACGACAGGTACAGCGCAGGTAACACAGACAAGTCAGACCACTACTACTCCTGGCGCTACGGGCACAGGTACTGCCCAGACCACAGGCACAGCCCAGATCACGCAGACCTCACAGACCACCCAGACGGCTCAGACCACAACTACCGCAGGCACGACTGGCACGACTACCGCCATACCAACCGGCACCGCGACAGGTTGTAACGTCACCTTCTCAGACGTACCTAGCAGCAATACCTTCTACTCGTCCGTTCGATGTCTCGTCTGTCGAGGGATAGTATCCGGCTACTCTGACGGCACGTTCCGTCCCAATAACCAGGTTACGAGAGGACAGCTTGCCAAGATGGTCTCTAACTCGGCAGGCTTCTCTGAAGCAGTTAGCGGACAAACATTCGCAGATGTACCGCCTACCCAGACCTTCTACGAGTTCATTGAGCGCCTCACCAGCCGAGGATACATGACAGGCTATGTGTGTGGCGGGCCAGGAGAGCCATGTGTGAACAACATGCCATACTTCCGCCCGAACGCCAACGCTACACGCGGTCAGACCTCCAAGATCGTGGCTAACGCAGCAGGCTTCACCGAGGCCCCAAGCGGCCAGACCTTCGAGGACGTACCTTCTACATACACCTTCTACGAGTTCATCCAGCGCCTCGCTACACGTAGTGTCATGGGTGGCTATGCTTGTGGCGGGCCAGGAGAGCCATGTGTGAACAACATGCCATACTTCCGCCCAGGCAACGATGTGACCAGGGGACAGTCTTCCAAGATAGTGGCTAATGCTTTCTTCCCCAGTTGCAATCCGTAGGTATATGACAAGTAAAGGCGTATAGTAGGCACGCCGGATAACTTGAAGGAGAGCGCGAATGCGCTCTCTTTCTTTTTCCGCTAACCAGGGCAACGCTGTTTCGACCTACTATATTCACTGATCTTTATCCTTTGTTTACAGTAGCCTTTACCGGAGCAGGGTAACATGAAATTAACGCGTCAGAGGAGTGGAAGTGTGCCTACTAAGAGCCGATTTCAAAACCGTAGGGGCGGACTCATGTGTCCGCCCTGTATGCTCGCATCCCAGGCAAGGGCGGACTCATGTGTCCGCCCCTACATTCCTTTTGCCTGTTTTGAAATCGGCTCTAAATATAGCAAAATTATATATTGAAGTAGTATATAGATAGGTAAGGGAAAACAAGCGGGGAAGTGTAACCTGCTATGTATAGTAACTAAGACGATATCAAAATAAAGTCAAGAATAAACTTTGCATTCACGCTATAGGAGAAATAGAAAGATGTCTTATAAGAACCACTCAGAGGGACGCCGTCAGGGGTTTGGACGCCTGCTGACGACAATAATGGCAATCTGCCTGCCGGTAATTGCGGCGGCATTCTTCTCGGGCAGCTTCTTCAAGCTCGGCACCGCGCCTGTAGCGCATGCAGCCGGCCACCAAGCTGCGTCAAACGTTGCTGTATCGATCAGTGATAGCAGCTTCAATCCAAACCCGGTGACAATTAACCCAGGCGATTCTATCACCTGGACGAATAATGGCACCAGGCGGCATCGCGTGCGCGATGCGGCCCATAACCTGTTTGACAGCAGTGATCTCAATCCGGGTCAGTCATTCTCGTTTACCTTCAACCAGAGCGGTACGATTCCTTACCTGGACGAGCGTGATGGCTTCACAGGTACGATTAATGTTACCGGCACTCCCGGCCCGACCGGTACAGCTGGCACCACAGGCACTCCGGGTGCTACAGGCACGGCTGGAACGACCGGAACCCCCGGCGCTACCGGCACAGTGGGTACTCCCCTGCCAACCAACACGCCCGGCTCCGGCCAACTCCACCAGATCAACATATTCAATGATGACGAATTCAGCCCGGCCAACATCACCATCAACTCTGGTGACACCGTGCGCTGGACTAACTACGATGGCGATACCCACACTGCGACTAGCCCCGGCAACTTCAACAGTGGCGACATGAACACGGGTCAGAGCTACCAGGTGACTCTGATCAACAACGGCACATATAGCTTCTTCTGCGCGTATCACTCTCAGATGCAGGGTACCATCACCGTAGTCGGAGGCCCCACGGCCACGCCGCAGGTGACGAGCACTCCCGGAGCGGGCACCATCGACGTCAGCATTCAGAACTTCGCCTTCCAGCCTCAGAATGTCACGGTCCTTGTCGGCTCGACGGTGCGCTGGACCAACCTCGACGGCTCGTCGCACACCTCGACAAGCCCCGGCAACTGGGACAGCGGCAACCTGAACCAGGGTCAGACGTTCAGCCGCACCTTTGACACCGTGGGTACATATAACTACTTCTGTGGCTACCACACCGGCATGACCGGCAGTATTACTGTGATCACACAGGGCCAGAACACACCTACACCTGCGCCTACAAACACGCCCCAGCCTACAAATACTCCTGCACCCACAAACACCCCCGGTGGTGCTCAGGTCGTTCAGGTGAATATCCAGACCTACGCCTTCCAGCCCCAGAACATAACCATCCAGGCAGGAACGATAGTGCGCTGGACCAACCTCGACAACGACACTCACACTGCTACCAGTCCCGGCAACTTCAACAGCGGCAATCTAACTCAGGGCCAGTCTTGGGAGTATACTTTTAGCACAGCAGGTACATATAACTACTTCTGCGCAATTCACCCCGCGATGACCGGCTCGATAACCGTCACGGGCGGCGGCGGAAGCACGCCGACGGCCCAGGCTACATCTACCACGCAGGCTACACAGCAGCCTCCTACCGCTACGGCACAAATCACGGGCCAGCCGACGGCACAACCTACCAACACACCTGCTCCGCAGACGCAGAACGTGAGCATCCTGAATCTTGCTTTCACACCGCGTGAAATCACGATCCGCCAGGGCGACACGGTACGCTGGACCAACAACGACCCTTATGCTCATACTGTCACCAGCGCGGGTAACTTCGATAGCGGCAGCCTGGCCCAGGGACAGACGTTCCAGTTTACATTCAACACACCTGGCACCTATGATTACATCTGCTCGATCCACCCGCCGCAGTATATGCCTGCCGGACGGATCATAGTGGAGGCTCCTGCCCCAGCAGCTACCCCTACCGCCACGCGAGCGCCTGGACAGATATTCAACGATGTCTTCCCGAACGAGTTCTTCTATGCGCCGGTCAACTGGCTGGTATCACGCAACATCGTTTCGGGCTACGCAGACGGCACGTTCCGACCATACAATAACGCAACCCGCGCCCAGGTTACCAAGATGGTAGTTCTCGGTGAGGGGTGGCAGCAGATCAATCCGGTGGCGCCTACGTTCACCGACGTAGCGCCGGGCAGCACCTTCTACCAGTATATCGAGACTGCTGTGCAGCATGGCATCATCAGCGGCTACTCGGACCGTACCTTCCGCCCGAACGCGGATGTCACACGCGGGCAGCTTACCAAGATAGTGGTGTCGGCACGCGGCTGGATGCTCAACAACCCGACAACACCTACGTTCTCGGACGTAGCGCGTGGCAGCACTTTCTACGAATACATCGAGACGGCTGTAGCGCATGGTATCCTCGGCGGCTACTCGGACGGCACGTTCCGCCCGGCCAACAACGCGACGAGGGGCCAGATCAGCAAGATACTTTACAATGCCCTTACCGGCGCCCGATAGACTAAGCACATAGACAGAAGCACCTACCTGACAGGTAGGTGCTTCTGATTTTAATGTCGCGGCGATTCCTTCCTTAACCGGCAGGTGGTGCAGAATCTTCTGTCTCTTCAAAAATGCCCATAGCGTCCATGTACGCCCAGCCGCTCATATCGGGCGGTTCGATGCCTTGCTGAGTTAGGATGGTGGCTATCTGCGCTCTATGCTCGGTAGCGTGGTTGATCACCTGGGTCATGAGGCAGGTCAGTGGGTAACTTTGCTCAACAATATCGGTTGGGGTTGCATTGAGAGCTAATTGCAACAGCTCCCGACCACACCACTCAGCAGCACGCTTCAGGGCCTCAATGCCTGGGAATGTTCCCTCTTCCGGTGGTTCGCCCGGCAATTGCCCCGTCACTCGCTGTACGTAGCTGATTTCCGCGCCTACTATGTGGAGCAAAGTATCGCGTATAGAACCGAAGGTACCCGGTATATTCGCATCGAGATGCTCTTCGCTCAGGTTCTGGCAGGCATTGAGCAGCTTGGGATGCGCGTGTACAGGGCGGACACGTGGGTCCGCCCCTACATCATGCATCTTCTCTATTCGTCGGCGCGTCTGAGGCGGCGGGTGATAGTAGCGGTGAAGTAAGCCCTGTCTTGCACACGTGCGAAGAGGCAAGGGTCGGGTGATGTTGTTACGCGGATGGTGTCGCCGTCGCGCAGGGGAACATGTGTCTGGCCGTCGATGGTGAGGAAGGACTCGTCGTCTGTGTCTATGCCTAGCT
This sequence comes from Chloroflexia bacterium, assembly GCA_038246925.1. Taxonomy (GTDB): domain Bacteria; phylum Chloroflexota; class Chloroflexia; order QHBQ01; family JADMIH01; genus JADMIH01. Next base: position 3,169 of record JBBRVL010000160.1, on the reverse strand, counting down.
CGATCAGGTTGTCATCTGGCAGCACCAGGCTCTTGACTATCGTGAGGTAAGGGGCAATCGGCGTAACGACGATGCTTTTAAGCTCCGGGTGCAGTATAGGCCCGCCCGCCGCCATTGAATAAGCTGTGGAGCCGGTTGGAGTTGCCACAATCACGCCATCGGCCACGTAGGTCGTGACACGCGCGCCGTTCACGCTCAGGACGCAATGCACGACGCGGGAGAGCGCCGCACGGCTGGCTACAACGTCGTTTAGCGCGAAAAAGGTATCGACCTTTTCTTCACCACGCCACAGCTCGGCCTGGAGCATCGTGCGCTCTTCCAGCCAGTACTGCCCCTCTATGAAGAGACCGAGAACGTCATCAACCTGCTCAGGTGTTACCTCTGTCAGGAAGCCTACACGGCCCAGGTTTACGCCAACCAAGGGCACATACAGAGGCGAGGCAATACGTGCGGCGCGCAGGATCGTGCCGTCACCACCGAAGGTGAATATAAGGTCAAGTTGACTCTCTCTGCTCCAGGCAACGGTTGTTTCGGGGGAAGCCGAGTGCGATTCAAGCACTTGTACGCCCTTGTTAGCCAGGAGATTACCAATCCGCTCCGACTGCTCAATGGCGCTCGGTATCGTGTCGTTGACTATGAAGCCAACGGTTTGTGATTTTGGATTTTGGATTTTGGATTTTGGATTTGTTATCAAGTTCAGGTATCACGCATTACGTTTTACGTTTTACGTTTCACGCATCGCTACGTTGATCATCGCCTCCAGGTCTGTTTCCTGTGTGGGCGTGGGCGATTGCCTCTCCAGGTAGGCCAGGTACTCGATGTTACCCGCGGGGCCTGTGATGGGTGAGCGGGTAAGGCCTGCGAAATGAAGGTCCATAGTGCGCCACAGCCGCGCCAGCCGCATTATAACATCCCGGTGTACCTGTAGGTCGCGGACAACGCCGCGCTTGCCGACTTGCTCGCGGCCCGCTTCAAATTGGGGCTTTATAAGGAATAACATGAAGGCATCCGACTTTGTTAGTTTGAGGGCGGCTGGGGTGACAAGCTCCAGGCCTATGTACGAAACATCAGCAGTGGCAAAGTCAACCTGCTCGGGTAGCGACTCCAGGTAGCGGATATTGGTTTGCTCCATGACTACCACTCGCGGGTCCTGCCGCAGCTTCCAGGCGAGTTGGTTGGTGCCCCCATCTACGGCATAGACGCGCTCGGCCCCATTTTGAAGGAGCACATCGGTGAAACCGCCGGTTGACGCCCCGATGTCTAATGCTATCTTTCCTCGAACCCGATCAGCTAGATGAAACACCTCAAGGGCGTGCGCCAGCTTCAATCCGCCTCTGCTGACGTATGGCAGGGTAGCCTTTAGCTCGATATGCGCTTCGGCCTTGACCGGCATACCCGGCTTGTCGGCGCGCTGGCCGTCTACCAGCACCTCACCTGCCATCACCAGGGCTTGAGCACGCGCACGAGTCTCGACAAGGCCCCTTTCGACGAGGGTGAGGTCAAGGCGTTGTTTCATGGTTGGGGATTAGGGATTAGGGATTAGGGATTAGTTATCGGTGGGGGGAGGTTTGGCGGCAGCGGATTCTTTGCTTCTGGTGCCTGATCCCTGATCCCTGTCCGCGAGGGTGGCATAGGCAGCGGAATGGAGATGGCAGATCGCAATGGCGAGAGCATCGGCGGCATCGTCAGGGCGTGGGATGTGGTCCATGTTGAGTAGGATTTTGACCATGCTCTGCACCTGCTCTTTGGTGGCTCGCCCATAGCCGACTACTGCCTGTTTTACCTGTAGCGGCGTATATTCACCCACCGAGCAGCCTGCGTGTGCTGCCGCAAGTATGGCTATTCCCCGTGCCTGTCCGACCGTCAGGGCTGTTCTCACATTCTTATTGAAGAAGAGCTGCTCCACCGCTACCGCCTCCGGCTTGTACTCGCGGAGAAGGTCCATCAACCCATCGTAGAGCATCGGCAGGCGTTCGGCCAAAGGGGTGTTGGCGGGAGTATAAAGCGCCCCGTATTCGACCATGCGCAACTCCTCCATTCCAAACTTAGCCGCATCAGCAGAAGCGCCGCTGCTCACAAGCCCATAGCCCATGATAGCGGTGCCCGGATCGATTCCAAGAACTAGCATATTTTGGATTTTGGATTTTGGATTTTGGAACGGTGGAGAGGCTCACAACCCAAAATCCAAAATCCAAAATCCAAAACCGAGTTAGCTCATACTGGCCATAAGCTCTTCTGCGCCTGAGAGGTCGAGGTTGGTGTAGACGGTCTGAACGTCATCCAGGTCTTCGAGGCGCTCTACGAGGCGGAGGGCCTGCTCGATGGCCTTGTCATCCAGGGCCATCATCGTCTTCGGTATCATCGTCGTCTCGGCGCTGGTGATGTTCAAGCCCTGCCCGGTGAGGGTTTCCTGGACGTGCTTCAAGTCCTCGAAGCTCGTAATGACCTCTACCTGGCCGTCGTCGTCAACGGTAACGTCATCGGCCCCGGCGTCTATGGCGGCCATAGTTACCTCATCAGGGTCCTCAGCACTCTTAGGCTCAATCATGATCAGGCCGCGAGGCTCGAACATCCAGCCTACCGATCCTGCTTCGCCTAACGACCCACCCGACTTGGTGAACATCGAGCGGACCTCGGCCACGGTGCGGTTGCGGTTGTCGGTAAGCGCCTGCACAAGTAACGCAACACCGTTAGGTCCATACCCTTCATAGGTTATCTCTTCGTATTGAGCGCCGTCCGGGCCACCGCCTGTGCCTTTCTGGATGGCGCGCTGGATGTTGTCGAGGGGCATGTTCTCTGTGCGGGCACGCTGCACCGCAAGCCTCAGGCGGAAATTGCTATCAGGGTCGCCCCCGCCCTCTTTGGCCGCGACCGTTATCTCTCTGGTCAGCTTGGTGAAGAGTTGCCCGCGCCTGGCGTCTGCCGCGCCCTTCTTGCGCTTGATTGTTGACCATTTACTATGTCCTGACATAGCGCACCTCTCGTCTAGTTACAGGAATGCGTAAGTCACGTCCTGGTATGTTAGGCTAGCTGCCCTGTGAATATAGCCAGGAGCATTAAGTGTCAGGAATTATAACAGAGGGTAGCATGCTTTGGCAACGGCCGCTTGCCTGCCCCACCTTATAGCCGGGGAGTGGACAAAAGGGAGGATGCAATACTGTAGGGGCGG
>JBBRVL010000159.1:0-8352 GCA_038246925.1 Chloroflexia bacterium | reverse complement strand
GTTTGTGCTTTAATTTAACGAATGTGCGCTGCCGGGCGTTCGTGATATTATAGCAGGGTGAATCCGCACCGGGCAACCTGCTGCAGATGTATAGTCGGGCGATGAAGAACAGAGGACAAAGGAGAAGAAGAAGATGCTTAGAGTGGGTGAAGTAGCACCCGACTTCGAACTTGAAGATGATGAAGGCAAGCGTGTAAAACTCTCGGATTTCCGAGGCAAGAAGGTAGTGCTCTACTTCTATCCGCAAGACTTCACCAGCGGCTGCGAGTTGCAAGCCTGCGCCTTCCGGGACGCCTATCCCGACATCGCGGCACGCAACGCCGTTGTGCTTGGAGTCAGCCCTGACGATGCAGAGAGCCATCGCAAGTTTCGTGAGGCGCACAATTTGCCGTTCAAGTTGCTGGTAGATAAAGATTTACAGATGTCAAAGGTATGGAACAGCGCCGCCGAGCGCACCTCGCCTGAAGGAAGCACGGCGCTACGCATACAGAGGGGTCAATATGTCATAGATGAAACGGGCAAGATCATTGACATCCAGACTCCGGTGAAAGCGACAGAGAGTAGGCAACTGGCGCTGGACGCTCTTCGCGAATCGTGAGTTATGAATTAGCTATCAGCCGTCAGTCGTCAGCTTGAAACGTGAAACGTGATGCGTGATTACCGACCACCGACTACTAACAATTCATAATTCAAAACTCATAATTCATAATTTCGCCAAGGTTGCCTCCATACTGCGGGTTGTGATACAATTTATGATGGCCTCTGTGCCTGTCTTTTGGAAATGATTCAAAATTGCGCCTTTTGTGAGTATTCCTACTCTCATATTTGGCGTGGAATCTCGCATATCGTGGCTAGGAGAGCATTCATAAAATGCCCAGACCCGTACTGGCAATTGTCGGCAGGCCGAATGTCGGCAAATCATCGTTTTTCAACAGGCTGATCGGCGAGCAGCGCGCAATCGTAGAAGACGTGCCTGGCACGACCCGTGACCGTATCTATGGTGATACCGACTGGAACGGTGTCCAGTTTACCATCATCGATACCGGGGGCATGGTGCTGGGCCACATGGCCGAACCGGGTACGGGGCCAGCGGGCGAGGTCACCGAAGAAGACATCATGGAGCGCACCCGCGAGCAGGCAGAGACCGCTATCGAGGAAGCCGATGTTATCCTCTTTATGGTAGATGCCAAGACCGGCCTGACTGCCGCCGACAGCGATATCGCTGAAGTCCTGCGTAAGTCACATAAGCCTGTGATCCTGGCTGCGAACAAGGCCGACTCCGAAGAGCGCCGCCAGAACGCCGTCGAGTTTTATGAGCTTGGTCTGGGCGACCCAATACCGATGTCGTCCAAGCACTCAATCAATACAGGCGATCTGCTCGACAAAGTTGTAGAAGCATTCGCTACTGTGCCGTCCGCTGAGGAAGAGGACGAAGACCACATCAAGATCGCAATCGTGGGCAGGCCGAATGTCGGCAAGTCGAAGCTCTTGAACGCCTTCCTGGGTGAGGAGCGCGTCATTGTCTCGGACATCCCCGGCACCACGCGTGATGCGGTCGATACGCCTTTTGAATACACCGAGGGCGAAGGCGAAGAAGCACAAACTCATACCATCACCTTGATCGATACGGCAGGCATAAGGCGCCGCGGGCGTGTCGAACCGGGTATCGAGCGGTACTCGGTAATACGTACCCTCAAGGCTATACAACGTGCGGACGTAGTGCTGCTCGTAATAGATGCGACCGAGGGGATAACCGCGCAGGACACCCACATCGCGGGCTACGTGCTTGAAGAGAGCAAAGGCTGTGTGCTCGTGGTAAACAAGTGGGACCTAGTAGAGAAGGACTCGAACACCATATACCAGTATACGGACCATCTCCGGCAGGAACTCAACTTCATGCCCTATGTGTCGTTCGCGTTCATCTCGGCCAAGTTCGGCCAGCGCGTGAACAAAGTGCTGCCGATGGCCCTCAAGGTAGCCACGGAGCGCACCAAGCGTATCTCGACAGGTCAGTTGAATAAACTGGTCAAAGAAGCGGTCGATGCTCACCCGCCCGCATCGAAGCCCGGCAAGTGGGTCAAGTTCTATTATGCTACCCAGGCGGACATAAGACCACCTACATTTGTTTTCTTCACTAACGACGCAGAATCTGTCCATTTTTCCTACAAGCGCTACCTGGAGAACCAGATAAGGGGCGCGTTCGGCTTCGAGGGCACCCCTATCAAGATGATATTCCGCACTCGGCAGCATAACGAGTGATAAGTGGTGAGTGGTGAGGAGGGGTGGGGTATAGCGTGTGGGATCGCGTGGGACATTGTATGTGCCTCGTGCTTGTGGCGCGTGTAGTTCCGGCAAGTCCGGTTATCTCATTAGGGAGGACCTACTATGTATAGGCGCTTATTGGCGAACCTCGTTCTTGTTATGGTTACCGTGTTAGTGACTATCTTTCTTCAGCCGATGTCGTATTTGCCCTCGTTCGCGCAGCCGGGGTGCCAGACTTTCAAGGAGACGGGCCGCACGGTCTGCGGCAGTTTCCTTCAGTACTGGCAAAAGAACGGTGGCCTGGCTCAGCAGGGCTTTCCAACCAGCAATGAGTTCAAGGAAGTCTCCGACCTGGACGGCAAGACCTACACGGTTCAGTACTTCGAGCGCGCTGTATTCGAGGCCCATCCAGAGAATAAACCGCCGTACGATGTGCTGCTCTCCCAGTTGGGCACATTCCGCTATAAGGCCAAGTACGGCGCGTCGCAACCTCCGAGCTTCGTCGGCAAGGTCAGCGGCACTGATGCGTTCATAGGCGTAATCAAAAGAGAGAATGACTTACTTGTCTATGTGTGTGACGGCAAGAACGGGCAGAACGAGACAATAGACGCCTGGTTCACGAGTAAGATTTCTGGAGATACATTCGATCTTGCCGCCCCCAATGGTATGCGCGTAAGTGGCAAGTTGAACGGCGACTCAGTGGTAGGCGCAGTCAAGAAGGCAGACGGTGTGTCGCTCAACTTCAATACCGCGCCTGCTCTAGGTGATGCCGGATTGTTCCGGGTGGAACAGACTGTGGCGGGCAAGCAAACTATAGACGGGTGGATACAGCTTGCCGACGGCAGCATTCGAGGCAGCGCGCCCGTGCCCAATGGCGTTTGCACGATATACCATAACAGGATAGCGGCGCGTGACGGCGGTGGGCTGGTTACTACCTGTTACAACTGCTGCAATCCATAAACTCATAAATGCAAAAGAGGCGGCCATCTGGCTGCCTCTCATACTAGGCCGATATGCTGGATAGAGAAACAATCACCAACCCCCTGCGGGGGTGAAACAAGTTTAGCCTAGGGCGTAAACTCTGTGGTTGTGGCTTTGGTTGAGTCATCAGCGTGCTGGGCTGGGTATAGGAGTGAGGTCAGGTTGAAGCGTGCCGATGGGAGTAGGCAGCAGCCCTGGACGTGTCGGCACAGGTGTTGGTATCGGTGTCGGCGGGTTGGCGAGCAATGCTGCCAGCCGCGCTACTGACAACCGACCAGTTGAGGTTTGCCAGACAAGCCAGTCTCCTGCAATAGTTGGTCGACTGCCGGGGCTTACATCGCGTACGAGCACGACAGGTGCGCGGTCTGGCAGCTTCATGCTGGTCAACTCTCCATAATAGCTAATCCAGAATACAGTATCGCCCCTTATTATTGGATCAAATGCCCACTCATTGAAGGCTGTAAGGTCTGCTGTCTCACCTGTTTGGAGGTCGGCAAAGCGGAGGTGGGGCGAATCCCACACCACTTTGTGCCCCGACAGTGAAAGAACTGGAATGCGTCCTGGTGTCTGCACCCAATCACTCAGCACAGTTCTCGCTTCGCGCGTCTTGAGGTCATAGGCGCGTAGCGTATAGGTATATATAGGGCCGTATCGTGGGTCCGGGATAGTATACATAAGGTCTAGCCAGACCAGGTACTCTTCACTCAACTGTGGGAAGTAGAATTCCCCTCTCTCCTGGGCGGATGCTGAGGTAATGATTGTTGTCTCACCTGTGTCTAGGTCTTTGAGCATGAGGCGGTTGGTAGTTTGATCATTTTCTCCCCATGCTATCTTGCGCCCAGCGATTACCGGATAGGTGCGCCTACCGGGTCCTGTGACCACTGTAAAAGTCTCCCCGGTGCGCAGGTCCTTGCCCATGATGTCATACCTGCAATTAGAGGCGCAATTCGTCCCTTCCTCAACCCATACCACTGTGCTACCTGAAATAGACGGACTTACTTGATCGCCAGGCTGGTTGGTGACTGGCAACGGCCGCTTGGATCTCAGTTCTATGCCCCAAATATCGGTGCTTCCAGGCTCGTTATAACCTTTAGGATTGACAGCAGTCTCACCCCAGATCAAGTAATCCTCCGAACCCTGTGAGCCGTGCTGGAAGCGACCTGGTCGTTGTGGGATTATCAGCCCATCACGCGTCTCATGGTAGCGGAAGGTGCCTAACTGGCTCAATAATACCTCGTAGGGTGTGCCTAAGTTCTCTAGGTGGTACTCGAACACGGCGCGCTGGAAGTACTGCACGGTGTAGGGCTTGCCGTTGAGCTTGCTGGCCTCGGTGAACTCGTCCGAAATCGGATAGCCCTGCTGGGCAAGGCCGCCGTGTGATTGCCAGTATTTCAAGAATCCGCCGCCCAGGCTCTTGCCCGTTTCCGAAAACCTGATGGTGCCCGGATCGGTATTAGGGCGCTGGTTGGGTGCGCCTTTGGGGTACTTGCCCTGGTACTCGAACATCCCGACAAGACTCAGCAGCACATCGTAGGGAGGACGGTTCTCAGGGTGAAGCTCGAACACAGCGCGCTCCATGTACTGTACCAAATAGGTCTTGCCGTCGGTATCAGAGCGTTCCTGCATCTCCTTGGAGATCGGGTAGCCTTGCTGTGAGATGCCGCCATGTTGCTCCCAATACTCCAGGAACCTACCTTTGATCGAATGGCCCGTCTCCTGGAAAACCCTGCTTGCAGGCTGGGCCCGGGCTGGCAAGATCACGTTCGCTGTGCCGACGGCCGCTATCATTGTACATAGTACGGTGATTGAAGCCCACCTACTATATTTGCTCATCGTTCTCTCTTTCTAGCCGTTTGGAAAACTTCCTATCGATAATCGAACGAACAGAAGCCGACCGAGTTACGGTACAAAAAGAAACAGGGCAATACAGAAATCGTTGCTCTGTATTGCCCAGGTTGCGTCATGTTTAGTTGATAGCACCGTTCAGGCTGTGAGCGCTTCCACTTCCAGCCCACCCGAAGGTTTGACTATATAGGCCCGGGCGTGTAGGGAGGTCTCCTCAGCGTAGCGGCGGGTCACGTTGCGCGTGAAGTTGCGAAGATTTGCGGTCGGTACCAGGTTCACAGTACAGCCGCCGAAACCCCCGCCGGTCATGCGTGCCCCCAGCGTACCCTCTTCCTGTTGGGCAAGCTCCACCAGCTTGTCCATAAAGGCATTGCTCACCTCGAAGTCGTTCTTGAGGCTTTCGTGTGAGTCGTTCATCATCTGGCCTACAGTCTCGTAGTCGGACTCTCCAAGCGCCGATACCGTCTGCAATACACGCTCGTTCTCGGTGACAACGTGTCGAGCGCGCTTATAGAGGGTTGGGTAGAGCTTGCTACCGTGGCTGCTGAGCATCTCCATGCTGACGTCTCGTAGCGAGCGCAAGCTAAGATCATAGGTAATTACTTTGAGAGCGCCTAAACTCGCCTCACACTCTTTCTGACGGCGGGCGTATGCCGACTCTGTCAGGTCTCGGGCGATACCGCTGTTGACTACCACCATCGAGAGACCATGAGCATCCAGATTGAGTGGCACATGATGCGTCGACATCGAACGGCAGTCTAACAGGATGGCAGAGCCGGGTTCGCTCATGCCTATCGCAGTTTGGTCCATGATCCCTGTGGGTATGTCGATGAACTCATTTTCGATCTTCTGTGCGGCGCGGGCCATCTCGCCACGGGGGATGTTCCAGCCGGATAAAGATGACATTGTGCCGATCAAGCCCATGAGGAGTGAAGCGGATGAGGACAGGCCGACGCCTACCGGCAAGTCGCCCCAGACGAGCACGTCGGCCCCGACCGGAGTGTAGCGTTGCTGAGCCATCCACCAGGCGACGCCGCGCACATAATTGCCCCAGTGTGATTGGTCGCCGAGCGGTCCGATATGTCCATCCAGCTTCACCTCGATGGTTTCGTCGGACATTTCAGAATGGATGCGGAGAGTGCGGTCGGTGCGGGGCGCTGCGGCTAATTTGGTATATTTGTCGATTGCGAAAGGCAGCACAAAGCCCATGTTGTAGTCTGTGTGATCGCCTATCAGGTTTACTCGTCCCGGAGACCTAGTGATTACGGTCGGTTCCCGGCCGAACCTCTCGCTGAATGATAAATCGTTAGCCATGCGCCCTCATTTCTATAGTGGAGTACAGAATACCCCGTCATTCGTAGCCCATTGGGTGGCGCCGGTGCCAGTCCCAGGCTGTTTGTATTATCTGGTCCAGGGCCGGATAGTTTGGCTTCCAGCCCAGTGTCTTTGTTATTTCCTCTGATGATGCTACCAGTGCCGGTGGATCGCCTGCTCGGCGGGGGCCGACCTGCGCCGGTATCTCATGTCCGGTAACTTTACGTGCTGTCTCGATTACTTCCTTTACCGAAAATCCATGTCCATTACCTAAATTGAATATACGGGACTCGCCGCCTCCAGACAGCCAATCCAGGGCCAGGATGTGAGCATCCGCCAGGTCCTCAACGTGAACGTAGTCTCTGACAGCCGTGCCATCCTCCGTAGGATAATCGTCGCCTGCTATCTGTATTGACGGTCGTTGGCCGAGAGCCACCTGCAATACTATCGGTATAAGGTGGGTCTCCGGATCGTGGACTTCACCGTACTTCTTCGAGGCGCCCGCCGCATTGAAGTAGCGCAACGACACGAACCTGATACCGTGAACCTCATCGAACCAGCGCAGCATATGCTCGAACATCAGCTTCGACTCGCCGTATGGGTTTATCGGTGCGGTTGCGTCTCGCTCCCGTATCGGCACTTCCTGGGGAAGGCCGTAGGTCGCGGCTGACGACGAGAAGACTATCATCTTCACACCCGTGCGTACCATCGCTTCGACCAGGGTGACGCTAGCGGAGACATTGTTGCTGAAGTACTTGGCTGCGTCTTGCATCGACTCGGGGACGAGTGAGAAGGCGGCAAAGTGCATAACAGCGTCAATATGGTTCGTCCGCAGCGTATCTTCGAGCAGCGCGCCCTCGTTGAGGTCGCCTTCTACGAAGTGTGCGCGTGGATCGACCGCTCCAGTGTGGCCTTTCACGAGGTTGTCGTACACAACCACAGTGTGGCCTGCGTCGAGTAGCATCTCGGTTGCAACGCTGCCGATATACCCCGCGCCTCCGGTGACAAGCACGTTCAACTTCGAGTTGTTAAGCTGGGCCTGCGTAGGCTCTTCGTGATTCATTATATCAGCCTCCTTGGGGTTACCATATGACCTTTTCAGGCTAGTAAGGGCGTGGTTCGAGCGTCCATTAGGACTACTACGAAAGGGTTACACCATCCATCGCAATGCACCATCCCGGCCAACGGTGTATAATGCCGTAAATCAGGTTCAGACTACGGAATATTGCGTAGGGATTCACCGCTAGACGAAGCGCCGGTAGTCCTACTTCAAGACTAAAAATTGAGCAAGGGGGGCACCGAGAATGTATACCACTCTTTCCCGGCAGACGCAAGAACTGGGCAATGACCCGCCTCTTGAAGAGGTAGACCCTGAGGTATGGCAGGCGATCAAGGACGAGGAGCGTCGCCAGCACGACAAGATTGAGTTGATCGCGTCTGAGAACTACGTCAGCCGCGCCGTGCTCGAAGCGCAAGGCTCGGTGCTCACCAACAAGTACGCCGAGGGCTACCCAGGCAAGCGGTACTATGGCGGCTGCGAGCACGTTGATGTGGCCGAGAGCCTTGCTATAGAGAGGGCAAAGGAGATATTTGGGGCCGAGCATGCGAACGTCCAGCCTCACTCCGGCGCGCAGGCAAACATGGCGGCGTACATGGCCGTCTTGCAGCCGGGCGATAAGATACTTGGCATGGGCCTGGCGTTTGGCGGCCACCTCACTCACGGCTACCATATCAACTTCTCAGGTAAGCTCTATCAGGCCGTTTCCTACCCTGTGGACCGCGAGACCGAACGTATAGATTACGATGCCCTCGAAAAGCAAGCAATCGAGGAGCGTCCGAGGATGCTGGTAGTCGGGGCGAGCGCCTACCCACGCATAATTGATTTTGAAAGGTGCAAGCAGATAGCCGACGCTGCGGGTGCACTACTGATGGTAGATATGGCGCATATCG
>JBBRVL010000158.1:0-8400 GCA_038246925.1 Chloroflexia bacterium | reverse complement strand
GCCTAAGAATTCCAAAAGTTTATCTCCGTATAGTCGGACGTTTAGCGGACCGGGTCGAAGCCGCCCTTGTTCCAGGGGTTGCAGCGCATAATACGCCAGACAGCCATCGCGCTCCCTTTGATAACTCCGTACTTTTCTATCGCTTCGTACCCATAGTGCGAGCAGCTAGGATAGAAGCGGCACGTGCCTGGTGGCAGCGCCTGCGCGAGGGTGCGTTGGTAGAGGCGTATTAACCACAGGACCGGTCGTCTCATCTATTTCTTGCCTGGGAGTTTAGGTGCCCAGATCTCTGGAAGTAGGTATTTGTGAATAACCAAAGCTGCCGATGAAGGCTGCTATGTATATTATACGCTATGCCAGGGGGTCGGTTTCAGGAAGGGTCCGGGCTAACAGGCGACTGCGCGTCAAAATGGCGTCTACATCGTCCAGCACTTTGCCGTAGCTAGCCTTGTCAATACCGGCGCGTCCAATCCAGACCAAATCCCATCCCGGCTTGATAGAGGCAAGTCTGGCGCGTATTGCTTCTCGCATAAGACGCCTTGCCCGGTTGCGCTCAACCGCCCCACCCACCTTCTTGCCCGCAATGAACCCACACCGGACGGCGTTCCCGTTGCCGGGCGCGGCGTTCAATACAACTAATCCCGCCGCCCAGGTCCGCCCTTCTCGCCTGACCCGATCAAACTCCCAGCTTTTCTTCAGTGTCTCCACTGATCGATTTTAGATTTTGGATTTTAGATTTTGGATTATTCAATGTCCAAGAGAAACAGTCCAAAATCCAAAATCTAAAATCTAAAATCAGCTAATGCCCTTCGGCTGGTCGCTGATAGTCAATCGCCATCGGCCCTTTGCGCGACGTGCCGATACGATACGGCGACCGCCCTTTGTGCGCATACGCGACAGGAATCCGTGCTCGCGCTTTCGCGGGATACGCTTCGGTTGATAAGTACGCTTAACCATTGTTTAGGCTTGTCTCCTCTACCCTCGATTTTATGGCATATTCCGGCAGTTTACGCAGCCATTATACGTGATGCCCCCAGGAGTGTCAAATGGAGTGGTGAGTGGTGAGCGATAACCGACGACCGACTACTCACCACTCACCACTCACCACTCATCGCTGTCCCTGGTGAACCGGATGCTGGGTTCAAGTTGTGTGTTATATAAGGAGCTATTCGGTGTTAGCCGGGCGTAGAATAAGTTAAGGCAACCGCGTTTTACCTTGACTAGTTGTTGAAAAGTGGTATTATTAGAGCAATCTGCATCAATCGCAGAGAGACAGGGCAGCAGCCTCCGGGAAAGGCAAACGCCGCCCTGGTAGCTCTAAACCGGCTCCTTCACACAAATCCATGCGGACCGGTAGCACAGGACCGCGTTTCTCTACACCCTCACAGGAACCCTTTAGGGCTTGTTATTCATCACAACTAAGGAGGAAATACACTATATGAAGTCATCAAAATATAGGTTAAGCGTGTTGGCCCTGCTGACGAGCTTCAGCATGGTACTCGCATCATGCGGCGGTAATACAACCACTGTAAACCCGACTGCGACAACCGGCACAGGTGGCACCACTGACGCTACCGCGACTACCGCCACAGGCGGCACGACAGATGCCACAGCGACGACCGCCACAGGCGGCACCGGTACAAGTAGTGCCATACCGGGCGTGCTCCGCGTCAACTGGGGATCCCAGCCGGAAAACCTCGACCTTCAGCAGTTTAGCTTCGTTGGCGAAATCGGCTTTGCCGAGCTTGTCTTTGAAGGCCTTCTGAAGCTCAATGAGAAGCTCGAACCGGTGGGCGCAGCCGCCGAAAGCTGCACAGCATCCGCCGACGGCCTGAAGTATACGTGCACCGTACGCACCGGCCTGAAGTACTCGGACGGCCAGCCCCTTACGGCTAAGAACTTCGAGTATTCCTGGAAGCGCCTCTTCGACCCACGTGTCCCCAACAAGCAGTACAGCTTCGTTGCGTACGACATCGCAGGCGCAGAGGAGCTTGACTCCACACCTATTAGCGACACAGCCAAGATCGAAGAGTTGATGAACTCCATCGGTATCAAGGCTACCAGCGATACGCAGATCGAGTTCACCCTCAAGCAGAAGGCTGCTTACTTTCCGTATATTCTTACCCTCTGGACCGGTTGGCCGGGTCGCCAGGACCTCATTGAGGCCGGCGGCGAAGACTGGACCACCGATGCCACAGGCAAGTATTATGTCGGCAACGGCCCCTTCATCTTGAAGGAGTACAGCGAGACCGGTTTCCGCATGGAGTCCAACCCGAACTATCGAGAAGGGCAGCCCAAGGTTAAGGAAATCCGCGGCGTTTACATCAACGACTCGGCCGTCTCGTTCCAGGCATACAAGAAGGGTGAGCTTGACATAGTGGGTGTAGCGCCGGAAGACCTTGCGACCGTGCAAGGCGACCCTGAGCTTAAGGCTGACTACATCGAAGTAGCAGGCTCCTGCAACTTCTACCTCGGTTTCAACACCCTGAAGCCTCCGTTCGACAACATCAAGGTCCGCCAGGCGTTCGCACAGGCGTTCGACCGGAAGGACTATGTCGATAACGTGCAGAAGGGCCTCGGCGACGTGGCGCTCAGCTTCGTCCCACCGGACCGCCCCGGCCACGACCCGAACCTGAAGTTGTATGAGTTTAACGCTGAGGCCGCCAAGAGTGCGCTCGCCGATGCGGGCTTCGCAAACGGCGCGGGTCTCCCTGAGATCAAGCTGACCTATTCCTCCACCCCGCGCAACAAGACGCGCATGGAGTGGGTACAGAATCAGGTCAAGAAGAACCTCGGCATCGATATGGTCCTCGACCCGGTAGAGTCGAAGGCTTACACAGGCCTCGTGAAAGACCCAGCCACCACGCCTCAGGTATTCTTCCTGGGCTGGTGCCAGGACTACCCGGACCCGCAAAACTGGATCACGCTGGTCTTCCACAGCGAATCGACTATAACCCACGTCGGCTGGAAGAACGAAGAGTTCGACACGCTGAGCCGACAAGCAGATGCCGAGCCTGACCAGGCCAAGCGCCTCGAAATGTACAGCAAGGCTCAAGAGATCCTCGTCCGCGAGGCTCCCGCGGTCTTCCTGATGTGGGACAAGAACCCATATCTGGTCAAGCCGTACATCAAGGGTATGAAGGAGCATATTATCCCGCAGGATCATGTGGTCCCTGGTATCGCCAATATCGTCAACATCGAAGTCGGCCCCTAAAGGCTAATAGATCGATGGCATAAAACAGACCGGCCCTGCCCCAAAAGGTGGGGCCGGTTTGCCCGACGTCGAATTTTGAATTATGAGTTTTGAATTATGAATTAGACGAGAGCTATTCAATTCAAAACTCATAATTCAAAACTCATAATTCCTCCGAAGGAGGGGACTGCCCATGACGCCGTATATCATCCGACGAGTGCTATGGCTCATACCTGTGCTGCTTGTTGTCTCGGTCGTAACCTTTGCGCTAATGCACATGGCCCCCGGTGGCCCATGGGACCGTGACTCTAGCCAGAAGCCCCTCCCGGCGCGTACTATCGAGCGTCTGAACCGGCAGTTCAACCTCGACAAGCCTGTATACGAGCAGTATTTGCTCTATATGTGGGGCGCTGTACGGGGAGATCTCGGTCCTTCATACACACAGCCCGGTAAGAATGTTGGCGAGCTTATACTTGACCGCATCCCCTATAGCGGCCGCCTGGGTCTCCAGGCACTTCTTCTTGCGCTGGTGATCGGCATACCGCTGGGTGTGATAGCTGCTTTGCGCCAGAATACCTGGATAGACTATATCGCTTTGTTCTTATCCACTATTGGGAGTGCCGTTCCTTCCTTTGTGCTTGGTATCTATCTAATTATTGTCTTCGCGGTTGCGCTAAACCTTTTCCCTGTAGCCGCGAGCGACTGGGGAGATTGGCGAGCCTGGGTCTTGCCGACAATTGCCTTGGCGGTTGGTCCTGCCGCATATATGGCAAGGCTTACACGCTCCTCAATCCTTGAGATTCTCCGGCAGGATTACGTGCGCACCGCTCGAGCCAAGGGCCTGAGGGAGAATGTCGTGGTGGTACGCCACGTGCTAAAGAACGCGATGATACCTGTCTGGACTGTGCTCGGCCCTATAACGGCCGGTCTGGTAACAGGCTCTTTCGTTATCGAGCAAGTCTTTTCGGTGCCGGGAGTTGGCCGTTTCTTCGTTTCTGCTATCTCGCAGCGTGACTATTCTATGATCATGGGCACAACCCTCTTCTATGCCCTGATGATAGCCCTCGGCAACCTGATAATCGACGTAACCTACGGCCTGTTTGATCCGCGTATCAAAGTGTCTAAATGAATAAGGGGTTAGGGATTGGGGATTGGGGATTAGAATGTGAGTACAGCTAACCCCTAACCCCTAATCCCTAACCCCTAATCCCTCCAAAGGAGAGATCCATGGCAGTAACAGCCGCCGCCCCGAAAGGGGTAGTCTTCGAGAATATCAGGAAACCACGCAGCCTCTGGAGAGACGCCCTTCGCCGCCTCATGCGCAACAAGATGGCGGTTGCCAGCGCCATTGTTATCATTCTCATAGCGCTATTGGCTGCTTTTGCTTCCTTTCTCCCTTTGCACCCCCCGGTTGAGTACCAGAGTCGTGCTACCGATCCTGGAGGTGGGGGCACGCGGCTCCCCCCATTCTGGCAGGAGGGTGGTAACTCCAAATTCATCCTTGGAACCGACCCGAGCGGCCGCGACGTACTAAGCCGTATTATCTTTGGGGCGCAGGTCTCGTTGATGGTCGGCTTTATTCCGGTGGCCATCGTCGTGGCCATTGGACTGGCGGTTGGTATGACGGCGGGCTTTATGGGTGGTCGCGTCGACATGCTGCTTATGCGCCTGACTGATGTGGTCTATGCTTTCCCCGATCTGCTCTTCATCATCATAATGCTCAGTGCGTTGAGGGGCACGCCTTTCGCCAACATACTGGACGGCCTGCTGCTTATCTTTGTCTCGCTGTCAGTCATAGGCTGGGTCGGCATGGCACGCCTCATACGCGGGCAGGTTCTGTCGCTCAAGGAGAAGGAATTCATCGAGGCAGCACGCGCTATCGGCATGTCCAACCGTCGGATTATGGTCTCGCATCTCCTGCCGAACAGTCTTGCGCCTATCATCGTCGCCGCTACATTCGGCGTACCCGGCTTTATCATCAGCGAGGCGATTCTGAGCTACATCGGCATCGGCGTGCGCCCACCGAGGCCCACCTGGGGCGGTATGGTGCAGGACGGCTACTCCAACATCAACGCTGCTCCCCATCTCGTATGGATACCAGCCGCATGTATCGCCATCCTCACCCTCGCTTTTACCTTCCTCGGTGATGGTCTGCGCGACGCTCTTGACCCCAGGATGAACGAGTAAGGAATTACTTACCCTTCGGGAATTACGAATTACGAATTACGAATTACGAATTACAACGAAACCGCCAAGACCGTCAAGAGTACGCCAAGGATCTTTCTTTATTTCGTAATTCGTAATTCGTAATTTTCTGACGGGGAGCATCACTTGCCACAGACTTCTATTGGCGCATCCCCTGCCCCTCCATTTCCAATGGGGCTGGACTGGCTTCACACCGGCGGTAAGCCGCTCTCAATCGACGATCTTCGAGGTAAGCTGGTTCTGCTCGACTTCTGGACGTATGGCTGAATCAACTGTGTGCATATACTCCCGGCCGTGCGCCGATTGGAGGAGAAATATGCTAACGAGTTGGTAGTTATCGGCGTGCATTCAGGAAAGTTTATCGCAGAGCGCGATACGGCCAATATCCTCACCGCCACCCGCAGACTCGGCGTCGAGCATCCGGTCGTCAATGACCGCCAGTTCCGCACCTGGCGCGCATACAACACGCAAGCATGGCCGACTGTGGTCCTGATCGGTCCCGATGGGAAGTACATCGGTCAGCACGCGGGAGAAATAACATTCGACATGTTCGACCCTGTTATTCAATCGGCTATAGATGCCTATGCAGACACGGGATTACTCAATCGCACACCGCTTCACTTTCCGGTCGATCCAGAGCCTCCCACAAGCTCGACGTTACGGTTCCCAGGAAAAGTACTGGTCGATTCGGCCTCCAAACGCCTCTTCATAGCTGATACGGGCCATAATCGCATTGTAGTGGCACGCCTGTCGGAAGATGGAGCATCGGCTGAGATTGAGAGCATAGTTGGAACGGAAGAAGCCGGATTGGTCGACGGCTCGTTCGCGGAGGCCAGGCTCCACATGCCGCAGGGAATGGCGCTCGCTGGAGACACCCTCTATATAGCAGATACGGAAAACCATGCCATACGCGCTGCCGACCTGGCTTCGGGTACTCTCAAGACGATAGCAGGCACTGGTGAGCAGGGCAACAATCGTTCGGGCGGCGTTGGAACAGAAGCGGCGCTGAGTTCTCCCTGGGATTTGCTTGCGCGGGATGGTTGGCTCTACATAGCTATGGCGGGTATTCACCAACTATGGAGGATGAACCTGGTGACCGGGGAGGTCGGCCCTTTCGTGGGGAGCGGGCGCGAGAACATAGATGACGGCCCCAACGCACGCGCTACGCTTGCGCAGCCCAGCGGCCTCACCACAGACGGCAACCGCCTGTTCTTCGCGGATAGCGAATCCAGTGCGATACGAGCCTCCGATTTTGCGCCGGATGGCTACACCCAGACCATCCTGGGCGAAGGGCTGTTCGAGTTCGGCGACCGGGATGGCAAAGCCCTCCAAGCAAGATTGCAACACTGCCTGGGAGTGGCGTATTACGCAGGCAAGATATACATAGCCGATACGTATAATAACAAGGTCAAGACGCTCGACCTATCCACCAAAGAGTGCGTTACTTCCATCGGATCGGGTGAGCCTGCCGATCTCTATGAGCCGGGCGGTCTGTGCGTGGCTGCCGGTGCGGATGGGGCGCGTCTCTATATAGCCGACACGAATAATCATAGGGTGTTGAGTGCCGCAATAGGGACGGATGGTATCCTCGGTCCGGTCGCTCCCCTGTCGATTGATTCTTAATGTACACCTAAAATCCTATGGCTGATGAGAACAGTGTTCTGGTAGCTGTCATCAATAACGTCCGTGACTTCAGCCTGGCGCGGGAGGCTCACTGGTACAGGATTCCTGTGGAAAAGGCTGTCAAGTGGGGTAGGCACCACTGGCCCCCGCGCTGGCTTGCGTTTTACCAGACGCAGGTCTTTGGTGAGGAAGCCCGGTCGGTGAAATACTACGCGCACGTACACGAAATCCATGAGGTGAAGCGGGAGGACCTATTCCCTGATGAAGTTGATGGTAAGAAGCTAGATAACCTTTACTATCAACTGATACTCAGCCCACTCCAGATGCTTCCGCACCCTATAGTTAGCCTGCGCCCTCGACGTATCACATTTATCCCAACTACCTGGCAGAAGCTCTGGTCAGCTCTGGAGATAAACGACTTATGGGACGAAAGCCCATTAGAGGACGACTTATGGGCTGAATTGAAGCGAAGGCAGATGCGCGCGGAACGGCAGGAGTTTATCAAGCTCAAACGGCAGCACTATGCACTCGATTTCACGCTCTACTGCGCTGATGGCAAGCTCAACGTGGAGACGGATGGAGACCATTGGCATTCCAACCCAAAGCGTATAGCCGAAGATAACAAGCGGGATAACGCTCTGCAAACCCAGGGGTGGAGGTTGCTCCGCTTCAACACAATACAGATACGCGAGCAGCTAAACGACTATTGTCTGCCCACGATTATGGAGGTAATAAATGATCTTGGAGGCCTGGATGAGTAGGCCACGTTAGTCTCATGCCATTGAGGAGATAAATACCACATGTGCTACGACGATAAGGACAGACCACCTGCGCCACCTGTAACCGCCCAATCCGAAACCCAAAATCCAAAACCCAAAATCTCTAAGGACCTGGCGCTGACTGCCGCCGACGGCAACCGCTTTGCTGCTTTTCTAGCTGAACCGAGTGAGCCTGCCAAATCGCAAATCATTATCTACCCTGATGTTCGCGGCCTGCATGGGTTTTACAAAGACCTGGCTTTGCGTTTCGCCTCTGTAGGGGTGCGCGCTCTGGCGCTCGACTATTTCGGGCGCACAGCCGGTCTAGCTCCCCGCGACGACTCGTTTGAGTTTATGCCTCACGTCCAGCAGTTAACTGCGTCAACCATCTTCAATGATGCACAGGCGGCTCTCGACTATCTGCGCCAGGACGAAGGGGCAGCGCAGCCCGTGTTTATCGTCGGCTTCTGCATGGGCGGCAGTCTAGCGCTGTTGAGCGCAACACACGATTTCAACCTGGGTGGCGTTATTGCCTTCTATGCCGGTATGTCGCGCGATTTCGGCGGCTACGGCACGCCACTTAGCAAGGCAACTGAGGTAATGTACCCTGTGCTTGGCCTC
>JBBRVL010000157.1:0-8444 GCA_038246925.1 Chloroflexia bacterium | reverse complement strand
TACCGTAGGGGCGGACCCGTGTGTCCGCCCTGTTCGTCAGCCGTAAAGATCGTGGTCAGCAAACAGGGCGGACACACGGGTCCGCCCCTACATCTTCGGTTTTCGCCGCTCCCACCCCTAAAGAGGAACTGACCCACAGACGGTTTTTGTGGTATAATTTGCGGCTTCCAACCTGGGCGACTATGCGTCCTGAGTGTTAATCCATTTTCTAAATCTTTTGCCAATATGATAGGTCCCGTAGTTCGACAGCTAAGACAGGAGCGCAAGCTCAGTCAGGAGACCCTTGCCGCTATGGCGCAGGTCAGCAGTGGCTACCTGTCGAAATTGGAGCGCGGTCTCTATAAACAGCCTTCGTACGACGTGCTCAGTCGCCTGGCGGCGGCCCTTATGGTCTCGACAACTGAGTTATACCAGTCGGCGGGTATGGGTCACTTGCTTCTCGAAATTGACCCCACCTGGGAGCCTGTAATGGAGACCTTCGAGCCTAGACTGGGCGACCTACCGAAGCGTGACCGTCAGATTATCATGAGCGAACTGCGCCGCATCTTCCGCGAAGAGTCCGAGGTCAAGCCATGAGCACCCTCAGCGACGACATTCTCGACACTATAGAGTTCCTCATCCACCGCCACCGCCTGCATACTCGTGTGCCGGTAGACCTCGGGCCAATACTCGATAGGTTCGCTATAGGCAAGCACAATTTCACCCCTCTGACCATGGGCTTCGCGCTCGTTAGGCCGACGCAGATGCACATCGGTATCAATAAGAACCTGGACATCGCCTGGCAGCGCATGGCTATCGCCCACGAAGCCGCCCATATTATAGCCAATCAGCCTCACCGCCTTTTCGTCTGTAAAACGAGCGACTGGTCGCGGAAGCGAGACGAGCGTGAGGCCCAGATCATCGCAAGTTGTCTCCTTGTCCCGGTCAAGGTGATCGAGAATAGCTACCAGGTCGGTGCCGCCCCTGAAATCGCCCGTGCGCTCAAAGTGCCGCCTAGCCTGGTTGATCTGCGCTGGTCGTTCGCACGTGTGCATGGGGACATTTAGTTTATGCCCTGCAAGTAATTTGCTGGTTCTCCTTGTACGTTATCTCTTCCCACCATGAACCCCAAAGTTAAGAAGGCCCTCGCTTATATTACCCGCGAGCGCGATAGTAAGACGCAATTACTTGTCTTCACGCACCCCCACAGTCCCGAGGCCGGCCTTCAGGCGCCATCGGGAACTGTCGAGCAAGGTGAAGACACCAAAGCGGCCCTATTACGAGAAGCATTCGAGGAAACAGGATTGAACAATCTGCAAGTTGTCAGGAAGCTTGGCATCTTCGACTATTTCAATCCCGAAACACGAATGGTCAACGAGCGGCACGTTTTTCATTTGCGCCTGGCAGGTGATTGTCCTGAGACCTGGGAATGGCTTGAAACAGGCGGCGGATCAGTGCCGGACAACGAGGGACATCTCTTCGCCTTATTCTGGGTAGACCTGGTAAAGCCGATTGAGCTAGCAGGCGACCAGGGCCTGTACCTGCGCTACTTATAGCTCGGCTTTGTACAATTTCCAAACTGAATATGCCACGTGCGTCCGGCCAGGCATAGCGCGGATCATGCGCAAAACCCCAAATCCCGAATGGTACAAAGTCGAGGTGAGTGCGGGAGCAGATCAGCTATCGGCATGAGCGTTACCGCCCGTTGCTCTCGCTACAGTAGCAACATAGACTCGTTCAGCGCCTGCCTCGGTGAGCGCAAAAACGCACTCAGAAAGAGTTGAACCTGTAGTGCAAACGTCATCTATAAGCAACACACTGCGGGGCGCTTCCTCTCCTTGCCATTGAAAAGCACCCCTCACGTTCTGCCGCCTCTTTTCCATATCGAGGCCTACCTGGGACTCTGTCTGCCTTGTCCTCTTCAGACTCTGGTCTACCGGCCAACCGGTCGCGGCGGCCAGGTCTATGGCCAGAAGGAGACTCTGGTTGTAACCACGGGCTTTCTCCCTTTCAGGGTGCAACGGTACGGGCACCAGATGAAGCGGCGACCCAGAGAGACTTTTCCAGGCGATGCTACCACACAGGGCATTATGGAGTAAGTCGGCCAGGGGCGCGGACAGTCTGCGGTCGCTTTCGTACTTGAAGTTGTGAATAGCGACACGTAATGGACCACTGAATTCACCGGCACATATGAGTGAGCGTGCGCCCCAAACTCCATGAGGTCCTTGATTGGGCGACAATATCTGCTGCCGGCAGTCGTCGCAGAAGAGGGTATCCCGCCTGTCACACCCTCCGCACCGGGGCGGATAGAGCAGGTCGAGTACAAGCCTACCAACCTTCAGATGAGGGTGAGAACTATGTAGCATTCTCAATTCGCCATTCTCAGGACCCCTGGTCGTTATAGTGATAGACTCTCTCCCCATTGACATATACCTGCTCAGGGCGTTGGTATATATCGAGAGGATCGCCTGACCACACCACCAGGTCGGCGTCCTTCCCTGGCGCGAGGGAGCCTATGCGGTCACTCACGCCCATAATCTCGGCTGGATTGATAGTAACGAGCCTGAGCGCATAGTCGCGGTCTAGCCCTTCCCTGACGGCTAATATAAGCGAAATACGCAGATACTGGACCGCCACGACATGATGGTCGGTAGTCAGCGCTACCTTCACGCCTGCGCGCACCAGCACTCCGGGCGTTATGAGAGTACGCTGCTTCAATTCCACCTTGTACTTGGCTGTGAGCGTAGGCCCAACAACGGCAGGTATGTTCCGCTTCACCAACTCGTCTGCCAGCAAATGCGCCTCGGTCGCGTGATCGAGCACCATATCAAAACCGAACTCGTCACGTATGCGGAGAGCAGTGAGAATATCGTCAGAGCGGTGCGCGTGCCAGCGCATCGGTATCTCCTTGCGCAGCACCATGCCGATCACCTCTAACTTGAGGTCGCGCTCGAACGGCTTGGTAGGGTCATTCTGAAGTGCGGCAGCATCACGTTTAGCAAGGTAGTTACTCGCATTGATCAGGTTTTCGCGCATGAGGGCAGCGATACCCATTCGCGTGGCCGGCATCTTCTTGTCGCCGTGGCTCTTCTTCGGGTTCTCGCCCATGGCAGCTTTCAAGCCGGTTGGGTGCTTGATTACCATGTCGTCTATGCGAAGCCCGTGGGTCTTCAGCAGCACTGACAATCCACCGATGACGTTACCGCTACCGGGCATGACGTTCACCGCGGTAACACCTGCCGCAACCGCGTCGGCGAAGGCTAAATCACCCGGATAAGTGGCATCAATGGCCCTCACCTGGGGAGTAATCGGGTCGCTGCTCTCATTAATATCAGCCCCCTCGCGCCCTACTGCCAGCTCACCGATGCCGACGTGCGTATGGGCGTCTATGAAGCCGGGCGTGACGACCTTACCCGAAGCGTCTACCGTTTCCGCACCTTCGGGGATATGTACCTCGCTCTCTGATCCAATGGCAGCAATCTTGCCATCGTCCCCAAATAATACTGTTCCCTTCTCCCATTGGAGGTCGCGTCCATCACTACCCTGTTGCATCGAGAGCACACGTGCCCCTTTTATCGCTGTTACCATGAAGTCCTCCTGCGCCTACCTTGAATAGTCCGTTTTACCACCTGCCTCCTCGGTTGTCAAAGCAGGCTACACGGCCTCGGTAAGTAGCCAACACTCACCATATATTGATTGGAAGATTGTCGCCCAATTCCTAGCGAGTACCTCAATAGAGCAATTTAATATAGTTCATAAGTATTATTCAGTCGAAAAAGGGCATATTTTCTGTTATTATGCAACATTACGAGTCTTATGGATGTGTCTCTCCGACTCACCCAACTAACTAAGAGGTGCGTTATGGCTAACTCGCCACCGATCAGGAAAGCTAACGGGACAGACAACTTATCATCCCCTGCTGATGACCCCGTGCTGTCGCCCTTGAAGGAAGCGGAGAAAAGCTATGAGCAGATCGCCCAAAGCTGGGCCGAGCAAATCGAGGCCGCAAATAGTAAGGCCAAGCAAGCTGAGAAGGGGAAAAAGCAGCTAAAGGATAAGGTCGCAGCGCTGCAGGAGCAAGTCGACATTGCGCGTGAAAAAGCTGCAATCCAGCGCGAGAAGGCAAGCAGGCTAGCCTCCTGCCTCAAAGATGTGCATCTCTCTTTGTTCGACGGGAACATCTATAGCCACATTCTCAAAGCCTGCTTGACTGCAACCGGCGGCACACGTGGATTGTACATTACAGCGCGCAGTACGAGCGGTACGGTCGAGAACCTCAAGGTCCGAGCCGCCGTCGATGTTGACGGCTACCCGCAGTCTCCCCCCTCTGAATTCATCGTTGCGCTTTGTCGAAAGGCTTTAGATGAGAGAGATACCGTCGTTTGCAATCAGGGGGATATTTCAGGCGTGCCCGAACCGAAGAAGCCGGGCGAACAATTCTATAATTGCGCGGTCGCTCCCGTTGTGCTTTTGAAGAACCTCGATGGAATCGTCATTGTGGCCGACAAAGTTCAGGGTGATTTTGATGAAGAGGATGTCGAAACACTACTGAGCGTCGGGGACCAGGCAGCGGTGGCGGTCGAGAATATCCGCCTCCAACGCGAGCTACAAAGCGCTTACCTCGCAACGGTCAGTATGCTCGCCGACGCGGTTGAGGCCAAAGACCCCTATACGCACGGCCATTGCGAAATGGTTTCTCGCTACTGCCGCCGTACCGCCGACCGGATGGCTATGGACGACCAGAGCCGCAGCATAGTTTGTTACGCGGCGCTGCTCCACGACGTAGGCAAGATCGGGGTTAGCGATGGTGTATTGAACAAGCCGGGGCCTCTCCTCCCCGAAGAGCGCGAGCTTGTACGGGCACACGTACGCGTAGGGCACGACCTTATCAACAGGGTCCCCGCGCTAGGGCCGATTGCCGACGTCGTCTTGCACCATCACGAATGGTACGACGGCACAGGTTATCCTGACGGACTCAAAGGTGATGATATACCACTTGCCGCCCGTATCGTGGGTGTTGTGGATGCATATTGCGCGATGACTACCAAGCGAAGCTACAAAGAGGCATACAACGACGCGGATGCGCGGCAGGAGCTTGAGCGTTGCGCAGGTACGCAATTCGACCCTGAAGTGGTAAAGGCCTTTATTGAGATGCTCGACTCGCCCGATGCCGAAGACCCGGACAGCGATACGGATGCCGAGTGCGGTGTCCTACCCGGTTTCGGACACATAAGAGAGCTACAACAAGCGACGCTGTAGGGCCGCTCATAGGAAATATGAAGCGGAAACGTGAAACGTGAAACGTAAGGGCGAATTAAGACGCTTCAAGTTTCCGGTGCCCCTAACCGAGTTGTGAGAATCTCGGAACCTGCTCCGGTCGAGTGTAGCAGTCCTCACCTTTGAGGAAGCGTTGAACAGCGCCCCAGATTTCCCGCGTCCACTCAGCGGCAATTACCGGGCGTCCGAGCTTCTCCTGGAACTTGTCGAAGGTCCACTCGTCGAGGGTGCGCACGCCTGAGAAATCGAACATCCTGCGAGGCAGGAATATCAGGTCGGCGGGTTCTTCCCCCGTCGCCGAATAGTGATGTAGCGCCGCCGCGACCTCTTCTCCGAATAACAGCCCGGAGCACGCGACGTTACCTGCCAGAGTGGTATTCTTCACGACCTCCAGTCGAACCTCCAAATTCTCCACCCGGCGAAGAGGCTCAAGCGCGCGCTCCAATGTGAGCCGAGGCATCTCCCCACACACCACCACGACACGCACAGGCCGCTCGATCTTCTCCAGCAACTTCTTTGCCACTCGGCGCGACTCATCGAGCAACTGACGAACCATGCCAACGCCATTTTCCAGTTGTGAGTAGCCGTCATATGCTTTGGCGGTAGGCACTTCTCGCCCGGCAAGGATGTACCACTCGTCCGACAGGTACGCAAAGTTAGTGTCCAGTTCAGGTCGCAGGCGCTGCTGCCATGCCGTTACCTGCTCTATCATCGCGGCGCTTTCGTCAGGCAAATAGGGCCAAATATCGAGCTTGATCTGGTAGTGGTTATTACGCCGGAACTTCGTCAACCCGACAGGCACCACGCCGACAGATTGTACGGCAGGATATAGCTCTGCCAAGTCGCTGATCGAACGGTCAAGCTGCTCGCCGTCGTTTATTCCAGGACAAAGCACCAGTTGTGTATGAACCTGGATGCCCAGGTCGCCTAGACGCTTAAGCTGAGGGACTATCTCAGGAGCGCGTGGATTGCCGAGCAGCCGCCGGCGCATCTCTGGCTCAGTGGCGTGGACCGAAACGTAGAGGGGAGAAAGCCTCTCTTCCGCAATTCTCTCCCACTCCTCCTCTTTGAGGTTGGTAAGAGTAATGAAGCCTCCATAGAGGAACGAATAGCGGAAGTCATCGTCCTTGATGTCGAGCGTGCGCCGCAGGCCCGGCGCGTTCTGGTCAACGAAGCAAAATGGGCAGTGGTTGTTACAATGCTTGATTCCGTCAAACGTGGGGTCAAGAAACTCGAGGCCGAGGTCCTGTTGCTCCGGCTTACGTATGGTGAAAAGTAACGGAGCGGACTCGGTAGGACGTTCTACCTCCACAGTAAGGCGGTTGTTTACCTGATGGAACTGGTAACCGACGAGGTCTTTCACCGGAGTGCCGTTAATCGACACAAGCCTGTCGCCCGCCGCGATGCCTGCCCTGTCGGCGGGACTCTGTGGCTCAACCCTGTCTATCGTGCCTTTGCTTTTATATTGCGCCATTTCTCTCCATCTATCCCTTTGAACGGAACCGCCAAGACGCCGAGTTCGCTTCGCTCATGCGCCAAGTACCCGCCAAGAATTATTATGGTGGCGTTTAGTCCTGCATTCTGCTTCCGACAACCGGGAGAGTTTTCGCAACTCTCGCCCAGGTGCTACCCAGGTGGATAAGCTTGCTGCTTAGCACGCCATTTACTTTGCCCTGCTTCAGCGCCACCAGGAACTCGTCGGCAGTTGAGAAAGGAGGTACTTCCATATAGGCCCTGCCTACTTCCATCAAGGTATGGGCATCCGACCCAGCAGACATAGCTAGATTATGCGCTTTTGCATACTCCAGGGCGCGCCGGTTGTCCTCCGGGTTTATAGAGCGAGCATTAAACACTTCAAGTATATCTACAAGGCCGTTCTGCACCAGTCTATCGAGGGTGGATGTTTGTAGGCGGCTTGCCGTGCGCATCGTATCAAAAGGATGCGGCACGCACACAAGGCCACCTTGCCCTTTGATACGCTTGACGGTCTCTTCAGGGGTCAGGCCTTTGGGCACCAACTCGGACAGGAAATAGCCTATTATTTCGCCCTCCGACGACTTAACCTCTTCGGATGGTATCACCTTGATAGGCAGATCAGACATCTGGGAGAGGGTCAGGGCGTTCTTCAAGCCGTTGTGGTCGGTCACACAGAGCGCGCCGATGCCGCGAGAAGCAGCGGTCTCCACCAATCTGCGCGGGTCGTTGAGCGAGTCTTTGCTCAACCGCGTGTGGCAGTGCATATCAACTTATATCAGCTTATCTCCCAAATTACCGTCCAACCAACGACCCCGTTTCGTGCCTCAGCCTATTATTATACCACAGGCAGGGCATTCGGCCACTGCTAATGCAGCGCTGTCTTGACACTCCTGTATGCCTCGCGCAGATATTCTTCTACTCTTTGCCAATCGGCTTCGACATCTGTGGAGGTCTTACTGGTGATTAGATCGACCGTGTCGGCTGCACGGGCGCGGCTCACGGCGGAAGGATACGCGTTCTCGGCGGAAATGCCGAAGATAGCGCTGTGAAGGTCAGAGAAGGAGGCTACGAGCGGCCCTTTCTCCTCCTGCGGCCTGCCCGATAGCTTACGATGAACGTCCCAGTACCGCACTTCGTAATCGCCTACCTTTACCGGGTCGAAGCTCAGCCCACGTCCATACCTTGCGCTCACGCGGTAGAACTTACGTATGTAGCGTCGTGTCTTTCGTGGGTCGTTTTCTTTGGGCGCCCAGGCTATAGAGGCTCTTGTGATGTAATACGCCGCCTGTATGGAGCGCAGCCAGGAGAGGCCAAACTGTTCATGGGACAACTGCACTAGCAGGCGGAAGGCAAGCAGCCACTTATGATCGTAATATGCCTTCCAGCCCGCCATCTCAAGGTAGGCAAGCCTTTGGGGATCGAAGCCTGGAGAAATGCGGTTCGCGTTACCTTTATCTTGTTTGTTTTGAAGCTCTGTGACCATGCTGGTATTCCTCCATATAAACAAGCTATGCGTGCTAATCTCTTAGAGTGGATCTCAGAACCGTAGGGGCGGACACACGGGTCATCTATTCCAACTAATTCCCTGACGGCAGGCGTGGGAGTAGAGTGCATGAGTGGGAAAGGCTGTGTTGACATCATCTGGCCTGCCGCCAACACGCACGAGATCGGCTGGGAATCCGCCTGCTCTGCCCCTACAAACTGAATTAGTT
>JBBRVL010000156.1:0-8508 GCA_038246925.1 Chloroflexia bacterium | reverse complement strand
TGACGTCGTGGCCCACCAGGCGGCTGACGTCGCGGCGCGGCTTGGCGGTCGCTTGCTCCGCAGTCATGCCTGGCAGCACGAGGTGGGTGAAGACCTCCGCCGACTTGATGATCTCGTTGTAATCGCGCCCCAGGTCTTCGCAGTGCTGCCTGAGCACTGCGTATTTGTGGCGATAGACATCAGGGTCGGTCCCACCTATGTTGCAGGCGTCAGCATACTTAGCCACGAGTTTGAGCGTAACTTTCTCTCCACCCCCGCCAACCCAAATCGGGATGTGCGGCTTCTGCACGCCCTTTGGCTCGTTGATCGCCCCACGCACTTGATAGTATTTACCCTCGAATGTTGCATAGTCGTCTTTCCACAGCGCATGTATCACCTGTAGCGCCTCGCCTAGCATTCTCAGCCGCTCAGGACCATCCGGGAAGGGATAGCCGTAGGCGTTATATTCGTGCTCGTACCACCCCGCGCCGATGCCGAAATCGAGCCTGCCGTGACTCGCTACATCGACTGTCGAGGCTACTTTGGCAAGATAAGCGGGGTTGCGGTAGCCGTTGCACGTTACCATCTGCCCTATGCGGATGCGCGAAGTATCTCGCGCCAGGGTCGCGGTGGCGGTCCAGCTCTCAAACGTGGTCTCAAGCTCGGGTGTGGGCACCGTATGGAAATGGTCGTATAGCCATATCGAATCATAACCCAACAGCTCAGCCTCTACGCCCACGCGGGTCATAGCCTCATATTGCTCGACCGGGTCCTTTATATCTTCCAGGTCGATTTTCCAGCCCTGGGGAACGAGCACTCCTACTTTGACTGCCATTATGTTGCTCCTTTGCTATCATCTATCAGGTTCAAGGTTCAAAGCTTCCAACCCCCAATCCCTAATCCCCAATCCCTCATCCTCCGCGTCTCTGCGCCTCTGCGGTGAACAACCATATATCAAGCACCACCAAGCTCATGCCGCCAGGGAGGGTCGGCGCCAGGCCGCGAGCAGGTCAGGGCGGCCACCAACGATGCGAACTTGAGGCTCGCCTCTATTTCCTGGCTCGGCAACTCAGCAAGAGCCTGTCTCGACATGACCCCTCTCTCGGCTAACGACGCAAGCAGCCCAGCACTGGATGCATCCCCCGCACCGACCGTATCCACCACGTCCACAGGCACAGGCGATACCTGCCATCGCTCATTCCCACGGACGGCGAACACTCCCTCACTGCCTTGCGTAATTACTACCAGCGACGGCCCGCGCCCCGCCAGGTCAACAGCGAAACTCTCTACAGTCTCCCCAGGTGCGAGCCATTCCAGGTCTGCCGCGCTCAATTTCACCAGGTCGGCTATTGAGAACAAGCGGTTCAGCAGAGCGCGATATACTTCTTCGTCGCGCACGACCCCCGGCCTCACATTGGGGTCGAAAGATAACAGTGCGTTTCCCTTCAGCCGCTCGACAATGGCAACCACAGCCGCCGGTGTGCTACCGCGCAACAGGCTGATCGAGCCGAAATGCAGGATCGAGGTCTCTTCAAAGAGGGCAGCAGGCACTTCGTCGATAGTGAGCATCGTATCGGCCGCGCCCTGGTCGTAGAAGGCATAAACAGGTTCTCCTTGCTCGGTCGTCACGAAGGCGAGCGTGCTCGGCGCTTCGGCGGTGAGCAGAAAACGCAGGTCTATATTCTCTCGCTGGGCGCATTCTCGCAGGTATCTGCCGAAAAAGTCCGACGAGACCTTTCCCGCGAAAGCCACTTTATGGCCCAGGCGCGACAACCCGACCGCCACATTGTATGGCGCTCCCGCCGCGCGCATGCTGAACCCGCTCGTGCGCCCCTCCTCCATGATAGGAAGAAAGTCTACCAGTAACTCGCCTACAGAGGTAATTATCACGCCTTCTATTTGTACCTACTATGGCATATGAACGGAACCGCCAAGACGCAAAGAGCGCCAAGATGATGAGCGTAGCGAACTATTGTTGTTTGATTATGATAGTGTCTCACAAAGCCGGTTAACTAACGTCCTGCTTGGTCCCGCATATAGCTTACTGTACGGGCCAACCCTTCCTGGAAAGAAACTTGCGGTGTGTAACCGAGCCTTTCTCTCGCCTCGTCAATAGCGGCAAGGGAATGCTTTACATCCCCCTTTCTTTCAGGCTCAAACACCGGCTCTATATTCGTGCCCAGGAGCTTGTTGATATCATTCACCAGGTCGAGCAGGGAAAAGCTCTCGCCGCAAGCCACATTGAGGGCCATGCCGTCCGCGCTGCTGCTTTCACATGCCAGCAGATTGGCATGAACTACGTTGATGACGTAGGTAAAGTCCCTGGTCTGCGAGCCGTCTCCATAGATGGTTGGGCGCTTGTTGTCCAACATGGCCGCTATAAAAGCCGGGATCACGGCGGCATAGGCAGAGTGCGGGTCTTGCCGGGGGCCAAAGACATTGAAATAGCGCAAAGCTACGGTCGGAAGACCATAAAGGTGGGCGAATACCCTGGTATATTCCTCTCCGGCGAGCTTGTTTACCGCGTATGGAGATCGAGGCTGGGTCGGCATTCCCTCATGTTTAGGCATCGTAGGGTTATTTCCATATACTGAAGAAGAAGAAGCATATACCAACCGCTTCACCCCGGCATCGCGCGCCGCAAGCAGCACTTTCAGCGTGCCGGTGGCGTTGATCTCATGGGAAGCGAGCGGATCGGCTACCGAGCGTGGAACGGAAGGCAGCGCCGCCTGGTGAAGCACGTAATCGACGCCTTGCATCACTTCAGCCAGCAGCGACGAATCGGTTATATCCCCTTCGACGAAATCTATATCGTCAAGAAAAGGCTCGATATTCGACCTTTTCCCGGTGGAAAGATTGTCTACCACCAGCACGTGATTGCCGCGCCGGACCAGTTCTTCAACTATGTTGGAGCCGATAAATCCTGCGGCCCCGGTCACCAGGTAATCAGTCATTTTTGTACATCCGAAATGCCCTCACAGTAGGAAGAGGATGGGCATATTGCCTCTTGTCGCTACACACTATAAAGGATTAGGCTACCCACTTCAATAAAGCCCCGCTTCTCTAGCCCTCACAGTTTCGATAACCCTGTTCGGGCTAACCATTATGGAGTAGAACTTCTCCGGTACAAATTGCCTATTGTATTCTAAGCAAAATTCGTATAAAATGAGCGTATATAGAGAACTTATGTTCTGGAATAGACAGTACTTATAGCTCCCCCTTAAAGTATATGGCAACGCTCGCGTCCGCCGGTTGTTCTTCAAGTCGGGGCTATTTTCTAACTCGTCCATCGGCGAAATATCGCCAGGTAAGCGCGGCAATAGGAGGACAATCCTGATGGCAAACCAGTCTTCGACTCTTGTAGCTGACCCGGTGGACCAGACACAGGATGAGCCAGCCGAGCGACGCATGTTCCAGTTGACCGACCTAGTCGACAACCACAACAAGTTCTACATGGTCGAGACATGGCCCGTGCATGGGGCTACTACGGTGCGCTTCAGGGTAACATGGGGTCGGGTGGGCGCAAGGCCTCAGGTGAAGGAGAAGGTCGTTTCCAGAAACGAAGTGGAGGCCCAGGTACGGGAGAAGCTGCGTAAAGGGTATCGCAAGATAGACCTGCACCGTCCTGAGGTCGAGATAATAGAGAAGGAAGATGTTGAGCCTGCACCGCCTGTCGACCCGAAGGTAGCGCAGTTGGTCGAATGGATCTTCACAGAGGCAGGAGAGCATATCCGGTCGTTCCTCGCGGTGGAAGTGGAAGCGCTCAGCCAGGCGCAGATAGCCGAGGGGCGCAGGCTGCTGGCGGAGGCGCAGAAACAACATACAGCATACCAGAGCAGCCGGTTCCTACGTGATCGCAGGTTGGCGTCGCTCGCCTCAACTGTACAGTCCTATTACAACGCCATCCCGACCAAACTGCCTGCGCGGGTCAACCGCGACCAGGTGGTGCTCGACTTCTGCGGGCAGGTCAGCGAGCAGGAAGTTAGGCTGCTGCAGCTGGAAGCGGCCATAGCCACGATGAAGGTGCAGAGGCAGCACCCCGGCTTCGACCATTACCAAGCGCTGGGAGCGGAGATCAAGCCGCTATCCCCCGACGAGAAAGTACATAAATCCCTGACCAAATATATCAAACTAGGCCAGGTGCATGGCTATAAAATAAACGTCAAGGATATATTCGAGGTCCGCATCCCCCAGGAGCGTGCAGCATACGAGCAAAACAGTTCCGGCATCTCGCGCAGGGAGCTACTCTTCCACGGCACGCGCACCCAGAACGTGCGTCACATATTGCGCCAGGGTCTCATCTGCCCCAGCACAGCCTCCAATGGCCGCATGCTTGGAAATGGCATCTACCTGGCCGACAAGGCTTCCAAGAGCGCGAACTACTGCTACGTGAACAGGCCGGCGGTGCCGAGGATGTTGCTGGTAGTCGAAGCCGCGCTGGGGAATTGCTACGTAGCGCCGGAGGCTAAACCGTTCGATGCGCCGCCCACCGGGTACAACTCGGTATGGGGCAAGGCGGGTAAGACACACATCGGTGGGACTTACACCCTGAAGAACAACGAGTTCGTGCTCTATTCGCCTGCCCAGCAGACGATACGCTACATTGTGACGTTCGACCATTGAGTTTAGGCATCAAGGAGGTTGATATGCGCATTCCTGTCGATCCAGGCACATTAGCCGTGCTGGTCTGTGAAGAGTTACAGGTTCTTGCTCTATCGAGGAGCAGGTTCACTGCTTACGACGTCACGCGGTCGCTACGTCATAAGCAGCCGCACGCCAACATCGTCCACGCCTCTGTGCGCGCTCTCGTACATCACTACATGGATGAACTTGTCTGCTCCGACAAGTACGAGGCGGTGTTGCGCAACTTTGGCTGGAAGAGAGCTATCCAGTACGAGCCTGCGCCAGGGCAGAGGAGGCGCGGCATACCGGGTGTGCCGCTCTTGCCGATGAATTAGGATCGCTTAAATCAACCGGACTTATCTAGGCTGAGTGCATCACGGTTTTGGTAGATAATCTTGAGTGTTGCGCACCAGGGCTGTAGAATGATAAGTGAACGACGGCATTCCCCGGAATCCTGCTCATCGTACTGGTTGTTCTCAATAGTAGGAGGATAATGAACAGATCATGCAAGACACGATCACGATAAGAGGAGCGCGTCTTCACAATCTGAAGAATGTCACCCTGGCTATTCCCAAAAACAAGCTGGTCGTGTTGACCGGGCTTTCCGGCTCAGGCAAATCAACCCTGGCGTTTGATACCCTGCACCAGGAGGCGCTGCGCCAATACTTTGAATCAGTCGGCATGGTGACGTATCAGCAAAAACCCCAGGTCGAGCGCATAGAAGGGCTATCCCCTTCGATCAGCATCGACCAGCATTTGACCAATCACAGCCCACGATCCACGGTCGGCACCGTTACGGAAGTGTTCACCTACCTGCGCGTGCTGTTCGCTCGGATCGGCCACCAGCCCTGCCCCGTCTGCGGCCAGGATGTCCCACCATCCCACAACGTCACCGGCTCGGCTACCCCTTTGCTTATGTGGGATGAAGCCTCCACCGGCGATGCCGGAGGTGCCGCCGAGAGTACCTATCCCTGCCCCCACTGCGGGGCAGCCGTACCCGAGCTGGGTATGGAACACTTCTCCTTTAACAAGCTCGAGGGAGCCTGTCCCGCGTGCACCGGTCTGGGCGTTGTGTACGCGGCCAACCTATCCCTGCTGGTCGACCCGGCGCGCAGCATCCCAAACGGTGGCGTTGTTCGCTGGGTCTCGCAGGAAATCACGCGGCACCTCGAAACGATACAACTGGCTGCCAGGCACTTCGGGTTTGATTTAGATCCGGCCCTGCCCATCGGAGAATTCACGCAGGCGCAGCGCGATCTACTGCTGTACGGCGTCCACAGCCCGGAGTTCCAGCGCCACTATCCGCATATCGAACCGCCAAAAAACGTCAACCAGGGGCGATTTGAGGGCGTCGTCTCCACCATGATGCGCCGTTATCAGGAACACGCGCAAGATGCCGACTATCGTGAGCGGCTGGAACAACTGATGACGACGCAAACCTGCCCCGATTGCGGGGGCAAACGCTTGCGCCCGGAAAGCCGCCGGGTCACAATTGACGGGTTGAGTATTATCGACTTATCGCAATTGCCCTTTACAGAGCTGCAAACGTGGATAGAACGGCTGCCTGAGGTTGCACCCGCCGGTGAAAGAAGCATCATCCAGCCAATTATCGACGACTTGAGCGAGCGCATCCACCGTCTGGTGAACGTGGGGGCCGGCTATTTGACCCTGGAGCGTTCCTCCCCTACCCTGTCGATGGGTGAAGCCCAGCGATTACGGCTCGCCGCGCTCATCGGGTCCGACTTGACC
The DNA here is from genome assembly GCA_038246925.1 of Chloroflexia bacterium. Classification (GTDB taxonomy): domain Bacteria; phylum Chloroflexota; class Chloroflexia; order QHBQ01; family JADMIH01; genus JADMIH01. The sequence goes on along the minus strand of JBBRVL010000156.1, from coordinate 2,157 downwards.
GGCGTGATGTATGTCCTCGATGAGCCGACAGTCGGCCTGCACCAACGGGACACCGACCGGATGATCGACGTATTGCGCCAACTACGTGACCTGGGAAACACGGTTCTCGTTGTCGAGCACGACCTGGACGTGATTCGTAGCGCCGATTACGTTGTCGACTTCGGCCCCGGTGCAGGCCAGCATGGTGGATATATCGTCGCGGAGGGATCGCCTGCCGAAATCGCGGCTTGCGTGTCGTCAATAACGGGCGATTACCTTTCGGGTCGGGCCGTCATGCCGGTCTCCCGTCGGCGACCCGGCAGCGGCAAACACCTCGTCATTCGAGGGGCGCGCGAGCATAATCTGAAGAATATCACCGTCCAGATACCCCTGGGCACCCTGACTGTCGTTGCGGGGGTCTCCGGTTCCGGCAAGTCCTCGTTGATGCTCGACATTCTCGGCCGTGCAGCCCGGCAGCACTTCAACAGCGCGACCGAGACCCCCGGCGAACACGACACCATCGAAGGGTGGGACCATCTCGACAAGATCATTTCGATTGACCAGGCGGCTATCGGGCGCACGTCCCGTTCCAACGCCGCGACCTACACCGATGCCTTTACGTCGATCCGCCAGGTCTTCGCCGAAACGCCCCAAGCGCGCAGCCGCCACCTTACTCCCGGTCACTTTTCGTTCAATGTCCCCGGCGGGCACTGCGAACGCTGCAAGGGCGCAGGTACGCTCACGGTGAATATGCACTTTCTACCGGATGTCGAGGTGCGATGTCCGGCTTGTATGGGGCGGCGCTTCAAACCCGAAGTGCTCGCCGTTCAATATCGCGGCCACGACATCGCCGGGGTGCTCGATCTGACCATCGAGGAGGCGCTGACACTATTCCAGGACGTACCCCCGGTGGCCGCGCGTCTATCCCTCATGTCCGATGTCGGCTTGGGGTATCTGCAACTGGGGCAGCCTGCCCATACGCTCTCCGGCGGCGAAGCGCAGCGTATCAAGCTAGCCAAAGAGCTCGCCCGCCGCACCACAGGCCGGACGCTTTACTTGCTGGACGAACCGACTACCGGCCTGCACCCCGCCGATGTCGTCCGTCTCCTCGACCTCTTGCAGAGGTTGGTCGATGGCGGCAATACCGTCGTGATCATCGAACACCACGTGGACGTGATTCGGGCCGCCGATTGGGTTATCGATCTGGGGCCCGAAGGTGGCGAGGCCGGCGGCTACGTCGTCGCCGAGGGGACGGCGGACGACATCGCACGGGTTGCCCAATCCTTCACGGGAAGGTACTTAAGTCTGGCGCTTGAAAGTGCCACTATCTAGAATCGGTTCTCGGTGGAACTTAAGCTTTAACCGGTTGCCCCCTTTCTGAGTTCGTTCCCGAATCTGCGCCTTATGGTTACTACCTTAGCCTCCATATCTTTCGGGTCTGGTATGATATAGTGGATTAGGTCGCATCTCAGGCCAGAAAGGAAAGGTTATGGGGGAGAAGCCCCTCGACGGCTACGATCAAGCCCCTGGTGATGGCAAAGCGGACGAAGAAGAAGCTCCCCTAGAGCAGGTCACCAGGCGCGACTTCATGCTGCGCGCAGCCTTAACAGTGAGCGGAGCGGTAGTGGCCTCTAGCCTTTTTCCGTCACTGGGGTGCGATACCGCAACCCACGATGTCAGTCCCACTCTTTCCCCAGATACACCTCCGACCACTACCTCCGCGCCATTCGCGGCCCCGCCAGGTTCTACCCCTCCGCCGCAGCCGACCGCCACCGGCGCCGCCTTACCGAGTACGAACACACCCACACCGCCTCCTACTCCTATGCTAGATGTCTTGCCCCCGATGGACCTCACCGCGAACCCTTATAGCACTCAGCGCAAGGTTGTTATAGCCCCGCATGGGATAGTCGCCACCAGCACACCCCTTGCAGTTCAAGCGGGCCTGCTTATGCTCAAGAAAGGGGGCAACGCGGTAGACGCCGCGCTCGCCGCCGCCATCGCTTCGACAGTGGTCGAGCCGACCTCCAACGGCATCGGTTCAGACGCTTTCGCGCTCGTGTGGGACCCTTCAGACAAGAAGCTGTACGGGCTGAACGGGTCAGGGCGCGCGCCTGCTGCCCTTACCCTCAAGCTGCTCAGGGATAAAGGCTACAGAGCAATGCCGGAGAAAGGTTGGCT
>JBBRVL010000155.1:0-8548 GCA_038246925.1 Chloroflexia bacterium | reverse complement strand
GGAAGGTGCCGTCCGAGTAGCCGCTGATGATGCCCCGTCGTGCCATGCGCTCGATGAACAGGTAGAAGGCGTTAGTGGGGGGTACATCATTGAACGTCTGTCCGCTTACCGGCTCGTTGAAGGCGAATGCTTGCGAGGTCATCTTGGAAAGCTGTCCTCGGGTAATGTTGTTGTTAGGGCGGAAGTATGGCTTATTCTCCGGCGCTATACAAGGCTCGCCCGGACTGCCACACGGGTAGCCGCCGATTACGCCCGCATTATAAGAGAACTCGACATACTCATAGAAGGAGTTGTCCTGTGGCACATCTGTGAAGTGAGGCGCACCCTGTAGGTTAGCGGGGAGGTTAGCGGCGAGCGCCACTATCTTTGCTGCCTGGCCACGGGTCAGGTTATTGTTCGGGCGGAACGTGTTGTCGCTATAGCCACTTATGACGCCCAGGTTCACCAGGTTCATGATGTATGTGTAGAAGGTATCGCCAGGGCAGACGTCTGTGAAGCGCTCACCTGGGCAGCGGGGTGTAGGTGTAGGACTCGGGGTAGGAGTCACAGTCGGAGGTGGTGGACCAAGCGTGTTGTAGGCGTAATAGACCTCTTTGAGCGGGTCGTCGCGATCGCTATTGAACGACGCGTGAAGCGTGCCGGGGCTGTAATCGAGGGAAGGCACTTTCTGGTAGGCGTTGCCCGCCCAGGCGCTGAATGGCGACTCAGAGGCAGTAAAGTTAGTGCCTGAGCCGTTCACATACCTTATCTCGTAATTGTGGAAGCCCCTGCCTGTATCATCGTCGAAGGCAATGTGTGCCCTGCCGTTTTCTTCAACGGCAATGGCGTTGTAGTAGACTTCGCCCGAATCTCGTACCACTCGCACCAGGGGTTGGTTGTTCCAGCCTGTGCCTGGCACCCATTCGCGGTAATAGAGGTCGGTGACCCTGGTGGCCTCGCGTGGGTCACACTGCTCATCTGCCCACGCTATGCGCATACCGCCATTAAAGTCGGGCGCTAGAGAAGGCACATACGTTTTAGAGTTGGTTGAGCAGCCTGTGCAGCACACATACGAGATGTTCTCGATTGACCAGGTCCCGCTACTTGCGTTTCGGGTGCCCGTGTAGACATCGTTATTGCCGCCGGGCGATAAGGCGATCCAGGCGGCTATTACTACACCATTCGTGGTGACACCAACCGCAAGGGAGTTAGGGCGATTACCATCGAGAATACGCTCCGACTGGACGGCCCAGCCGGCATCATTGCGCTGGTAGTAGTAGATGTTGGTGTTATCTTGCCCAAGCAACGCATGCACTGTGTTATCGGTCCCAACAGCCAGGGCGGTGGCCTTTCGTTGAGTGCCGCACGTTCCAGGGATCGTCTCCACTACTGATGTCGTGCCGCTTGTCTCGACCCGAGCATAGTAATCACACGTTGTTGAGCCGTTCTGCTCATACCAGATCACGTGGCGGCGGCCTATCGAATCCGAGGCCACCTTGAGATTTCCACTCGCCTTGTAACCTGTGGAACTTAGTGTACGAACGGCGAATGCGCCCGCGAAAGATGTGTTACTGGCTTGCTTGATAAAGTTGGCGGTCGCTTCCGGATCGTTGCGCTGTTCCCAGGCGATGGTAACGGCTCCGTCAACCGGCGAGGCGCCGAGAGAGGAATTGTTGTCGTATATCCCACTCTGCGAGACATTGACCGGCTGACTCCAGGCTGCGGGCACTTGCGGTGCGGCTGCGGCAGCACTGGTTATAGAGGTGGTATTCCCACCCATAGTGAAAGCGAAGGCTGACAAAAATAGCGCCAGGGCAACGATCGGCATCGCTGCCGAAGTAAGGCTCTTTTTCATTGTATGTGGTTCCTCTCCTAACTTGACTAACGACCAGCGGTCTGCTGAATGCGTACGTTATCGAATTGCGCGCCCATGTCCGCGAACGTCCAGACTCCTGCCCAACCCTGGGCATATGCGGTGTCAGTAGCTTCCAGTACCTCCACGCCGTCCACGGAGAGGACGATGTGGTTACCTGTGGTAACTACGGTAATAAGTTGCCATTTTGCGTCTTCGTACCCAGGCCATGCATCTGCCGAAGCGTGCGCGATTTCTACGGTCCCGTTCGGCTCAACCTTCTGGAGATATGCCTTGTGCGAAACCGTGCTGTTTGTACCTTTCCTATAGAGGCTGACGCGATAATAACCGGCGTCTGAGCCACGGAAAACGACGCCCACCGGCGAGCCGCTGGTCGAGTAAACGTAGGCGCTGAACGTTCCATCGCCAAATGTTATGTCCTTGGTGGTGAGAACAGCCGGTTCATCGGCGATCACGTCGCCATCTGTCCCACGCTGTTGGAGGCGACCCTCACTGGCTGCCCATTCGCCCTGTGCTGTGTTGAGGCTGCTCCACTTATCGAGGCTGCTGCTCGCAAAGTCATCACTGAAGGCCACGAAGGCGGAAGAGGCTGGCAATTCGGGCGCATCAGGCACGGGAAGCCTGGGACCCCCACTGTTTCCTGCCTGAGCATTAGGTGATTCTACGATTGCTCCAGGAGGGACAAGTACCTGTTGAGTCTGGCTAAAGCCAACGACGATTGCTAAGGCTGATGCCAATAGTAACAGGGCCACCACGGGCACTAATCTCTTGCTAGACATATGCTTATCATTCTCCTTTTCAATACACGCTACATGCTGAAACCGGCGTCCGGTCTTGACCTACATGGTGTAAACCATGACCCCGCTACTCTGTAAGTGAGCGGAGATGAACCGCCTGAGGTTTAGGCCCTCAGTGGCGAAGATACCGTACATCGAAATCGAAGCCCTGGCCTGATCGATAGTTCGGCTCTGTTGCCTCTCGCTTCAATTTACGCAGACAATACGGCCTGAAACTAAGTATAGGGATGGAACTACACCAAGTCAACCTCCTTACCTAGCCCTTTGGTCCCAGGTAGTGACGGTATGGGGTACTTTGGGCGACAACACCAAATTAGAACCAGACCATGCAGGAGCCACTGCGAATGTTTAGGGGCCAGGCATACAAAGGTACAACGAAGCGATATGGCGATGGTTGCTGGAAACCTGGGTATCTACGGAAAATCAACCGCTACTTGCTGAAAGCCGAAGCTCAACTCGCGGGAATCGCCGGGTACTGTCTCCGGGGGTTCGAGTGAGCGCAATTCGATGGAATGCTCACCAGGGGAAAGAGAAAGTATGAGCGTGAGCGAGTCCCCAGGGTACGGGCCGATTAGTCGCCTTGTTATCTCTTCGCCGTCGCGGAGCACCAGTAAGGTACGTGGAGTGGTAACTGCGTAAGATGACAGGCGCAGTCGTGTAGTCCGGCTTGTCTCAGCCGGGTTGACGATTTGGACGTGCGCATTGCCGTCGGTCCAGCGCCAGATGAGATCGTCTCTTCTCTCCGATTTGTACCAACCCTCGCCCAACCAGACCAGGGGTTGGGTGAGGGTTTGCGCGGGCACACGGTAGGCAGTGAGCGCGGGGTCTTGATACACGGGCGCAATGTTGCGCTTTGTGAAGATATTGTCTATGACCGCAGCCATCTTGTCGTTTTCGGGTTCGCCTGGCCTGGTATACGCGGCCACGTAGCGCACCCCATAGTAATCGAGCGCCGCCAGGGCCGTATCTGTCGTGCCCGGCTCGATGATGTCAGCCCCGTCAAAATCCGCCTCGTCAAACTGTGTAAGTTGCGCCACGCCTGGAGTAGTCAATATCCAGGGATACGGGTAGTGCCGGGCAGTGTAGCCGCCAAGCATTGGTCGCTGGTGCGCACTCTGGTCGAACATGGCCGGGCCTATCCTCTCGGCGTATGGCAGTTCGAGTATCGCATCGTGCGCTCCTTCTCCCCCGTCTGCCCTTAGAGAAGCTATGAAGGGGTGGACGGTAGGGGTGATCATAGCTCTTGGAATGCCGAAGAATTCGATGCTGATTAAGAGAGCCAGGGCCATAAACAATCCGGCCCGCGCAATGGGTGAGCGAACCCAACGGCTGAGTCCCCATAGGCCATAAGCCGCCAGCACTGACAGGGCCAGTGACACCATTAACACGAAGCGTAACGGCACTCGCGCGGCCCCGAGAAATGGCAGGCTGTTAAGCAGTTTGTAGGGCATGGGTATGCCGGTATCCTGCCCCCCAACCACCAGCTGTGGGCCCAGCGCGAGGACCGCAAACACCAGGGCCACAATCAACCAGAAGCGAAGGAGACCGCCGGTGTCTGTTAGCTTGTGAGCGCCCAGGCCGGGCCGGGCGTTGCGTGCGAAGAGTAGTCCAGCCGAGGCCAGCGCGAGCACTGTCCAGCCTACTGCCGGGTTGCTGCCATGCGGGTTGATAACCGCATTCTTGATGTGGGCGGGCAGAGGCAAAAACAAAGAGAAGAGGTCGGCGGAATTGAGAACTATGGTGGAAAGAGGAGTAACCATGTAAGTTGCGCCACTTGCGCTTTCTCGTAAGAGCGCAATGATAAGAGGGCTGAGGAGCAGTAAGGCAACACCTCCGACGATGGCGGCTCGGTAAACCGGTAGGAGGGGCTGCCAACCTCTTCGCTCTGCGACGGAAGCGTGTGGTCCGGCCTCATCTTTCTCAGCGCTACCGGCAGTCTGCTTTACTGAGAGGAGGTAAGCGCCGATTTCCCAGGCCACGTATAACAGCGTAAATAGAACCAGGCTTGTGAAGAAATACCATGTAGAGAGCGCCGAAGCTGCGAGCGCCAATCCTGCTCCAACCAGCCAGCCGATTTTACCGGCCCGTATGTCCAGCGCCCTGTTGCCTAGCCCTTTGATCAACAGCAAGATGTACAGTGGCATCCAACCCACACTTAACTCGACCAGTTGGCCCAGGTCCATTGAAGTGCCGATCAGTGGGCAGACGGCAAAGAGCGCACCACCCGCCCAGGCCGCCGCCCAGGGGAGTCGCAGCGCCCGGCATAAAGCGCACGCCGCCGATGCCGCGAATATCAAGTGCGCCAGGCGTAGCAGGTTGAACGCAGGCACCAGCCCCAGGGTAGCTTGAAGCGGAAGCGATACGAGGCCGTTTAGCGGATCGAGCACGTGATAGAGCAGTGGCATTCCGGTAGGGTACTGTAGATAGGTTGTGTGGTACGGCTGCTGGTGAAGCGTGAGGAGGGAAAATCGCATCCACCATAGGTTCCAGACGTGCGGGTAAAAATCACTACCTCGTGCCAGCACTACTCTATCCATCAGGTGAAGAGGTAAGGGCCATGCGAAGACGCATACAAGGCTGATGTACCCCAGCAGAGCTGCCAAGCTGCCCGCCAGGGGCGCGGGAAGCCAGAGTGAGGGCCTCGCCCTGCTACCCTCACTTACAATCTTTCCCATGAGGCAATTATAGCAGACGTTATGACGCGCTGCCCCACGACTCCATTATCCTGCTACGTGTTCCCGCCACCCTACCGTATACTATGCAAATCCAACATGCAGCCTATAGTGACACTGTGTTCAAAGGTGAAGCCACCTTTGCCGACGAGGTTCGCCCCTACATCGGCATCTTCTACGCCCTAAGTCCGAACACTTACCCGGGCAATTCGTTTTGACACCCTGAATGCGAAAGTAGTATAATTGGCATGAATGTAACGAAGTTAAGACAAAGTTAAGAACTTTGTGCGTTCCGTATCCGTTAAGTATATTGGCGGCTCCAATTTCACAACGATACTTATTGCAGCCGATACCATGAAACCGGCACAAAATAAGAGGATATAAAACAACTTCGAGCCTTGTTCCGCGGGTGCGCAGCCGGCCCGAACATCGGAGGAACCAGTGAAAATGACAGATAATAAATGGCTTAGGAATAGTTTTGTTTGGGTAATCATCATGGTCGCCATGCTGGTGCTCTTCTTCACATTTGTGGGCCGGACGAACCCCGACAGCGAGATAGCGATATCCAAAGTCTTGCAAGACGTCAAGGACCGTAAGATCTCCACTATCAATGCACGCGAAGAGAACAGCACGATTACTGTGTGCTATGGGGACTGCAAGACCGGCATAGTAAATACTTCTCAAATGCCTACGGGCACTGACGTGTACGAGTTGCTGCGGAATGCCGGAATTACGGAAGCGGAAAGACAGGGCCTGATAATAAATGTTGATAAAGCGCCGCAATGGGGAAGCTATCTTGGTATCCTCGGCTTCCTGCTGCCGACGCTCGTGCTTGTCGGCGTGTTCGTATTTATGATGCGGCAGGCGCAGGGTAGCAACAACCAGGCTTTATCATTCGGTAAATCGAGGGCGCGCCTCTTTACGGGTAACAAGCCGACTATCACATTCGGCGATGTTGCGGGCGTGGACGAGGCCAAGCAAGAGCTGACCGAAGTGGTAGAATTCCTCAAGTACCCCGACAAGTTCAACGCGCTTGGCGCGCGCATCCCTCGCGGAGTGCTGCTGGTAGGCCCTCCGGGCACAGGTAAGACTATGCTGGCGCGAGCCTGCGCGGGTGAGGCGGGCGTGCCTTTCTTTTCCATCTCAGGCTCGGAGTTCGTTGAGATGTTCGTGGGCGTCGGCGCGAGCCGTGTGCGCGACCTGTTCGACCAGGCGAAGCGCAACGCTCCCTGCATCATTTTCGTTGACGAGATCGACGCGGTAGGCCGCCATCGTGGCGCCGGGCTGGGTGGATCACACGACGAGCGCGAGCAGACGCTGAACCAGATACTTGTCGAGATGGACGGCTTCGACAGCCAAACTAATATCATCGTGGTAGCAGCCACCAACCGCCCCGACGTGCTTGATCCCGCGCTCCTGCGGCCCGGCCGCTTCGACCGCCAGGTGGTGCTCGACCGACCCGACATCAAGGGCCGCGTGGCGATACTCAACGTTCACTCTCGCGGTAAGCCAATGGACAAGACCGTAAACCTCGAGACGGTGGCAAAAGTAACGCCCGGCTTCTCCGGCGCGGACATCGAGAACCTTGTGAACGAGTCGGCTATCCTGGCCGCCCGCCGCAATCGCAAGACTATCTCGCAATCGGAGATCGAGGAAGCTATAGACCGCGTAATCGCCGGTCCCGAGCGCAGGAGCCGGATTATCTCCGACCGCGAGAAGGCTATAACTGCTTATCACGAAGTTGGACATGCGCTGGTGGCGCGTATGCTGCCGAATGTCGACCCGGTACACAAGATCAGCATCATCTCTCGCGGCATGATGGGTGGCTATACCCGCGTGCTGCCGGGCGAGGACCGCTATATGTGGTCGCGCTCCCAGTTCAAGGATAACCTGGCGTTCGCGTTGGGTGGCCGAGCCGCCGAGGAGATCATCTTCCAGGAAGTCACCACCGGCGCAAGCAACGATATAGAGCGGGTAACAGAGATGTGCCGCCAGATGGTGATGCGCTACGGTATGAGCCAGAAGCTCGGCCCGATGGCGCTGGGTCGCAAGGAAGAGCTTATCTTCCTGGGCCGCGAAATCTCCGAGCAGCGCAACTACTCGGACGAGATCGCTTATGAGATCGATAAAGAAGTGAGGGCGCTTGTTGACGAGGCATACGGCAAGGCCAGGGAGCTACTGAGCACCTACAAGGACAAGCTGATCGAGATAAGCGAACTGCTGATCGAGAAAGAAACGCTTGACGCCGTCGACTTCGAGGCGCTGTTCGAGGGGATGCCTCGCCCCGAACCTCGGCTGGTTAATCCGCCGAAGCGCGAGCCTGTGGTGGAAGCTCCCGAGAAGGAAGCCCCACGCCAGGTCCCCGGCCTGCAGGGTGCGCCCGGCATGGCCTTCACGCAGGAGCCTGAGCGCCGGTCTGATCTGTAGCCGCAAAAATAATTCAGTAAAACGAAGAAGGGTCTGGTTCTCGCCAGACCCTTTCGCTATCTTCCACAACCCTACAATGTGGTAAAATAACTCCCGCGCCGCCATTTAGGTCATCTACCCCGAATCTTCCCGAAAATCGTGACGCCCGCTGATTATGCGCCTCAAGACACTCAACCTCCAGGGATTCAAGACCTTTGCGCCCAAGACCGATATGGTCTTTGGGGAGGGTCTTTCTGCCGTGGTGGGGCCGAATGGGTCGGGGAAGAGCAACATCGCGGACGGCATCCGGTGGGTGCTGGGGGAGCAGTCGCTTTCTCATTTGCGGGCCAAGAAGACCGAAGACCTTATTTTCGCAGGCTCTTCCAATCGCGCGCCTCTGGGTATGGCCGAGGTCTCTATCACCCTCGATAACAGCGACCGCCTGCTGCCGCTCGATTTCTCGGAAGTGACGCTCACCCGGCGTGCGTATAGGTCGGGCGAGAACGAGTATTACATCAACAAGAGCCGCGTGCGTTTGCGTGACATCACAGAGCTTGCGTCGACGCTTGGGCAGGCGTACACGGTGGTCGGGCAGGGGCTGGTTGATGCAGCTTTATCTTTACGGCCTGAGGAACGCCGCGAGCTATTTGAGGAAGCCGCCACCATCAGGGGCTACTTCGTGCAGCGAGAAGATGCCCTGCGCCGTCTGAGTAAGACCGAGGAGAACATCGCCCGCGTCAACGACCTCGTGGTGGAGCTTGAGCCTCAGGTGAGGCGTCTAGAAAGGCAGGCGAAGCAGGCCCAGGAATACGGGAAGTTGG
>JBBRVL010000154.1:0-8595 GCA_038246925.1 Chloroflexia bacterium | reverse complement strand
ATTTCCTCAACGGGGTGGTGGAGCAGAACGGCAGCGGCCCGACAGTCCACCTCGGCGGCCAGCATCTACCTGCTCCGGCATCTCTCACGAGCATGGTAGGCCAGCCGGTGACGATAGGAATACGCGCAGAGAATGTCCAGACCTTTACCGCACCTCAAAACGGAGCTATCTCTGCAAAGGTGCTGGTGGTCGAGCCTCTGGGTTCCCATCTGCTACTCACGATGCAGATAGGCGATCAAAACCTGAAAGTGACTACACCGTCAGACTTCCCAGCAGTGATGGACGGCCAACTGTGGCTCCAGCCGGACTATGCCAAGTTGCGCTGGCTTGATCCAGAGAGTGGTGTCGCCCTCCAACTCGGTTCAGTATAGCCTGGTACCGAGACAGGCTAAGGTTTCTTGCTGTTACAGCCTGTTCTATATGTCCAATGGGGAGTTCGCACCCGCAGAAGGAAATGCCGAAAACCTTGCTAACCGACAAGAATAACAGTGAGAAATACCGACGGTAATATTCCTGGGAAGGGAAGACGGAAATGGAACGAATGATCTCACTGAAAAAGGATCATCTGGGATGGCGCACGAGTTGCTGTCTGGGCAACTAGAGGAATGGCGAAGGCACTTACAAGAGCATGATCGTTGGTAGTGTCAGAACTCAGACGTCTGGGTGGCATGTGGGCAATTCATCGAGTAAGCTTACAGAAATCCAAATGAGGATGCCCAATGAATTGCCTTAACTGCTCTTCCTCGACTACTATCCAACTGTCCAGGAAAACGTCGCTCGGGTACCCGGTTTTTCGTTGTTCGAGCTGTAGGCGAACTTTCAACGAGCGTACCGACACTCCTTTCAATCATCTCCAGTTCCCATCGGATATCGTCATGCTGGTAGTCCTTTGGCGCCTCCGGTACAACCGGTACAAGGGTTACACAGCCTGCGGGATTTGGCCGAGATGTTCTTGGTGCGCGGGTTTGCCTTTACACATGAAACAGTACGGGATTGGGAGGCACGGCCCCCGCTACGCTCATGCCCCGCTCATCACGGAACAACTACGCTCAAGGCGGCGGGGCAAAGGTGGCCGTTCGTGGTACGCCGACGAAACGTACATTAAGGTCTCGGGCAAGTGGTGTTATCTGTACAGGGCGATCGATAGAAACGGCAACCTGGTCGACTCCATGCTCTCCGAGCACCGAGACATGGACTTAGCCGGGTACCCGCTGGGTGCCTTCTTCGCAGGTGCTAAAGAGGTGGTTGGTTACAAGCCGACACGTGTAACGACTGACGGGCACGACTCTTACCCACGGGCAATACGCCGCGTGCTTGGTCGCAAAGTGGTTCACCGGACGAGCAGGTATCTCAACAATCGAATAGAGCAGGATCACCGAGGCATCAAGCAGCGATATTACCCGATGCGAGGGTTCGGCAACTTCGATTCGGCATCACGGTTCTGCCAGGCGTTTGATGAACAGCGAGACTACTTTCGATGCCGCACCCGGTCAAAGGAGAAGGTACCACTGCCAGAACAGCGCCGCCTATTCAGGCAGAGATTTGGGGTCTTACAATACCTGCTGATGACCTCGTAATAACGTGCTGTCGTTTCGGCTGAAGCTTGGTTGGCGCACATTGAACTTCACAGGGGAGATTGCGTGCTCCCAGTTCTGACACTTCCCATGTTTAGCTCGGCGCTGCAGAAGCTGTATAATATGCAGGTAGATACGCCGGTATGGCAAGCCCTGCCGGACAGTTGGCAGATAGATGGGCCTTGTGATAACTGACCAGATGGCTCACAGCCAAGAGAGGGTAGAAACACCATGATAATCTCAATCAGCGCTGACCCCGTGCCCCTCAACGTTGATGCATCAGGGACGATCCGCGTCGCGGGAACGCGGCTCACGCTGGAGAGTCTCCTTGCGGTATATCTGCAGGGCAAAACACCTGAAGAGATCACGGCATGCTTCGATGGCATCACTTTGGGTGACGTCTATGCTGTGCTTGGCTACTATTGGCATCACCAAGCAGAGGTCGACGCTTATCTGGCTCAACAAGAGGCCGCTAGCGAAGCTGCCTGGCGAGAACTCGAAGCGCAGGGAGCACCGGGAGCACGTGGGGCACGTGGGGCACCGGGAGCAGGAGGGTCTGCGGAGGCGAATCCCTTCCGCGAGCGCGTGCTTTCGAGGCGCGTGCAGACGCAGCAGCATGATCAGACCCAGCAGAAGGAGTGTTGAGCTGTGTGGCGCTTAGCCCTCGATCAGAACTTCAATCAGGATTTGTTCAACGCAGTCACAAGAGAATACGGAAAGTATAGAGAATACGGCGAGCCGGACCTGGATGTGGTACGGCTTTTTGATGTCGGGTTGAGCGAAGCGTCAGACGAGGCGGTGCTGGAATGGGCAGCTCAAGAGGCGCGGCTTGTGCTCACCCATGACATAAAGACAATGGTGCCCCTGGCAAACACCAGAGTTATGAAAGGCTTGCGTATGCCGGGAGTCATCGCTGTTCGAGGGGCAACAGCATATGGCCCGGTTGTCGAGGACTTATGCATCCTGCTCAGCGCCAGCACACCCGAAGAGTGGGAGGGGCGCATCGCCCGCTTACCTTATTAGGTTGCCTCAAAGGACAGGAGGCGAGAGGTTCTACCAAGTTCCTTTCCCCTGACCAGCGCGTACCGTTGTTTTTTGTCCGAATGAGGTCGGATGCCCCTGATGGCAAGCGCCTGGTCTTACGGGGCACTGCGGCAGAGTTTTGGATCGCGGACCTGGTGCCATGAAGGCGTGCAGCCTACAATGGTGCAGGGAGTTCTCTCCTTGCTCACTCTTTTGTGAGTGTTACCTGTTACCTGCTATCTCCTGTGGGTATGAGCGAAGCGGGGGCGGCTTTGGGCTTATGGCGTAGCACAGGCGGGAAAGAAAGTGTTAGCCACAATCTTGGCGCTTTGCCCACGTGTCACATTGTTGGAGGAACGAAAGTATGGCCTTCCTGTTGTACAGGGCTCACCCACTCCTCCACATGAGTACCCTCCCATGATATTACGAGAGGCAAGACGCTGTATCTCACGGTAGAAGGTGTGGGTAGGAGGCACGTCCTCGAACGTCTGCTCGGTCGGCACCTCAGAATAGCCAGCTGCATTAGCTACTATCTTTGAGGTCTGGCCCCTTGTGGCGTTGGCGACGGGGCGGAAGTATGGCATGCCGGTGTTGCAAGGCTCTCCTACCCCACCGCAGGCGTAACCACCCATGTACCCGCGCCTGCTCAGCCGGTTGATCCACTCATAGAAAGTGTAACCAGGGGCGACGTCCTCATAAATCTGAGCGCCTGGGTCCTCCGTGAAGCCCGCTGCATTAGAGACGATCTTGGCAAGCTGCCCCCTGGTAACTTGGTTGTTGGGGCGGAAGGTGCCGTCTGCGTAGCCGCTTATCAAGCCCCGACACAGAAGACAGTTCACAGGGGCGTAAAAGGCGCTGCCCGCAGGCACATCGGAGAAGATAAGTGGCTTATAAAACGTGGTCAGCGGACGTTGCATTGCCCCGGCTTGATAACCACCAACCGCCCAGGCTTCTGTTGGTGAAGCTGCTACTACTCCCGAGAAGTAATTACCTTCTGAATTGGCGTTGGGGCTGGGTAGCACGCTCCAATTCACTCCATCCCAATGCTCTACCAGCGTGTGCGTGATGCCTTCCTGCACATATGCGCCTACGGCAACCACGTTATTCTCAGAGAGTGAGGCTACTGACAAAAGGAAGTTGCTCGTGCCGACGTTAGGATTGGGTGCGATGTTCCAGGTTGTTCCGTCCCAATGCAGGGTTAGAGACTGCCTGGCGTTTGGAAGACCGGAGTGCCCAACAGCCCATACATCGTCAGAGGCCGTTGTTGCTACACCCATCAGCACGTTAGGCATCGCGGCGACATTCGGGGTGGGTATGATGCGCCATTGGCTCCCATCCCAATGCATAGTCAACGCTCTATCGTTGTCGCGGCCCACGGCCCAAATATCGTTCGCTGATACCGCCGCTATGCCGTCAAGTCTACTGGCGCTGCTGATATCAGGGGTTGGAAATAGACTCCATTCCCCGCCGTTCCAGTGTGCTACCAGCGAGCGAGTCTGGCTCGGATCGCTCGTGAGTTGGTAATAGCTAACAGCCCACACATCCGTAGCTGATACCACCTCCACACTAGTGAGATAGTTGGAGTAGACGCCAACATTAGGGGTGTTTCGTTGATCAGCGACATCGCCGTTGTAGCGGACCGCCAGCGTTTTATCCACCCCCTGATCTGTGTAGTAGCCAACCGCCCATGCGTCAACCTGGGATACGGCTGCGACTGCGCTAAGGGAGCCGGGAGCATCTACCGTCACTCGATGGGACTGCCAGACAAAGCCTTGCCATACCTCAAACAATGCCCTGGTAGAGCCGTCCGGCGAGGTGTAATTACCCACTGCCCAGGCGCGGTTGGGCGATAGGGCCGCTGCCCCCCGGAGAGTGCTGCTGTACTCTTCCACTGGGGTGCTTACAAGGGTCCATTGGGCACCATTCCAACGCTGTACTAGCGCCTGCTTGTTGTAACCATAACCTCCGGGAGAAGGCCCATGCTCTCCGACACTCCACACGTCGCCTCCGGGTATTGCCTTCACTCCATAGAGGTAGCGGTGTGTCTCTGTGGTGCTGGGGCTTGGTGTGATTGACCAGTTGGTGCCGTTCCAGTGGAGAATCAGCGTATAACTTACCTGATTGTAGATGGTATAGTAGTTCCCTACGGCCCATACGTCATTCGTCGATGCGGCTGAAAGGGCTAAGAGAAAGTTGGGACCGGTGCCCAGGTTAGGCGGGGTTGGGACTACCCGCCATTCCACGCCGTTCCAATGCATAGCCAGAGTGGTATATTGGCCTCCCGTGCCGTCATCATAGCCTGTATAACCTACTGCCCATACATCATTAGCTGATATAGCCTCTATCGAATGCAGAACGTTCCGCTCAGCCCCACCATAGCCATTGGAGGGGTTTGGGCTTGGTATGCGGCTCCAGACGGACCCATCCCAGTGCAAAGAAACAGTCGTCGTATTGCTCTGAAAGGCACCCACAGCCCAAACGTCATTAGCTGAAATAGCGTCCACGTGGAAAAGCTCTCCCACGTTGGGGCTTATGGTCCTGCTCCACTGGCTGCCGTTCCAATGCATTATTAACGTCCCATCCGAAGCGTTGCCCACGGCCCAAATATCGCTTGACGACACAGCAGACACTCTGTCAAGGGTCCCTGAGATCTGATTGGGCACTATTGTCCATGCAACGCCGTCCCAATGAGCCGTAAGAACCAAACCGTCCCTCACCCCTACAACCCAAACGTCAGTAGGTGATAAGGCCTCGATGTCCAGGAGCGTGCCTGGGCCGGGATCAGGCAGGACCCGCCAGCTTGTGCCATTCCAATGTTCTATAAGCGTACCATTCAGGTCTGAGCCTGCGGCCCATACATCATTTGGCCCCAGCGCATCAACTCCGTGCAGTCCGGTGAACCCGGGTATGGCGTTAGGGCTGGGAATGAGGCTCATAACTATTGGGCAACTGATGTTAGGTGTCATAGGTGTCATAGATGTCATAGCGCGCAGATTCTGCGACTCAAGGTTCAGCTTGGATGATGCCTCCGCATGCGCTATGCTGACAACAATTCCTGCCCAAAGGAGCAGCGACCATATCGCCAGAGTAACCCACTGAAGACGGCTTATGTTTCTTCTCAAGCACATGCTTCCCTCGCGTCACATTGTTGGAAGGGCGGAAGTATGGTTGCAGGGCTCACCAGGTCCTCCACATGCGTATCCGCTTATGTGCCCACGTCTGGTGAGACAGTCGATCCAGTGATAGCAGGCGCTCTTGATGTGTATAGCAGTTGCGGCTCATATAAAGCTCCTGGTGCAATTATGGCCCTAGGGTCCTGGTACTATTACTGCACGTAGCTGCATTATAGCACAGTGCCGGAAGGGCTCATTGATGTAAGCGCTTTCACTGTTTATGTACCGTCATGTATCAAGCCGAAATCATCCGGTTCACTATCACCTATCACTTATGGGAGCCCTGCTTCTTGCCAGGCTCGCGCAAGCAGCTCGGCAACACCCAGCTTCGCAGCCCATTCCCGCAAGTAGGCGGCGTCCAGATCTTCTGCCTGCACTTTCAGCACGCCCAGAACGTCCAGCCATTGCCGCTCCGACACCTCACCGCTCAACTGATACCATACCAACTTGTGGAGGATTATGTCCTCCGGTGAGGTGAACAGAACTTGTTCCGATTGCGGATCGTCCAGCCATTGTGGGCGAGCACGCTGAAATGCTGCGTCGTCAAACGCGCTACGCTTGAGAATGAACACGTCTACTTTGAGCATGGTAGCCAGGTGCAGCAGATTGAAGGAGCTTTGCTTCGCAATGGCATCACGTATCATCGAGGCGTCGATGTAGTAACTGTCCTGCAACCGAGCCACGAATTGGTCCACATGCTGAAGCTGAAGGTCGGCCACAAGGTCGGCGTCCTGGGTGGAACGAGGCAGGCCCCACGCCGAGGAAGCAAGCGAGCCGCCGACCTGAAAGGGCACCCCGAGCGCATTGAATGCGTAAATGACGGGTTGCAGTACAGGTACCCAGTCCGAAGGAATCATGCGCTCATCCTGTGGAGCGGTGTTTCTGGCCCTTCTGGTCCTCCTGGTGCTCCATGTGCTCCAGATAAGCAGACACCCGTTCCGCCAGGTCGTCCCCGTACAGCAGCCGCACCCAGAGCAAGGCTGCTTCACGCTCGCCCAGGTGGGCGTGCTTACGCCGGAAGTTACCCCAGGAAAGGGTGAAGACACTTCGGGTGAGGCGATTAGCCATCTGAAAGCGCTGTGTCGGTGTAAGTCGCCGCAGTCCCGCGACCTGTATTCGCTCGATTACCGGATCTGTATCGGTGGACTGAGTTCGCATAGATCTGCCCGTTCCTCTGGCCTGCGCACTGCGGTGACCGCCCCGCCACTTTCGTGGTCGCTTCTTTTTCATTATAGCACGTTAGCCTGTTACAACGTGTAGAGCCGCTTGTCTGTCGGAGTGGGGCACACGATATTCGAGAGCCAGCCGTTGTAGTCCGCTCTATAGTCAAAGATCTGCTCTACCGCACCCTCCTCAACGCGTCGTTGACTTCCTCCGGGTTGAATACCTCAGGGTCGAACTCGCCGCCCGCCCATTCCAGCATCTCCTCGCGCTCAGGCTGGGAGGGGTTATTTATCACCTGGAGGAAGTCCTGATAGCCCCACACCCCACCCACGTCCTCAAGCGGGCAGGCTCGCTTCCCTGCGATGCACACAGGGTAGGTGGCACCTGCTTTGGCGGGCAGCAGCTTCTCTACCACTACCTGGTGCTGCCAGCCGTCCCCGAAGTCGTACTCGTAGACAAAGCGCGAGCCTACATCGGGCGCAATCTGGTAGAGCTTCACACCCCGCTCGTTCACCGTCTCGGTGCCTATCACTTCAAACTCAGGGTCCCTTGTGCCGTAGAAGACACCGTCCACGATGAACTGGTGCAGGTGGTAGTCCTCCCAGCCCATCACCACTTGCAGCACTCTGTGCAGCTTCACGAGGGTTATGCTGCCCGGCGCCTGGATCCTGGATGGGAGGCTTACTGTCTCTTAGGGTGACCTTAAGCTGGTAGATCGCTTTGGCCGCTTCTTTGTTCGGGTTATTTGCCGCACCCTTTGTCTGCGACATCTTTCCGCTCCTTGTGCCCGTCGTATCGTACGGGCTGATGCCTATTGACATGCTCGTGGGCACACCCGCCGGCACATCTGTTGGCATGCCCGGAGAGGTGCCCATGGACATGCTTTTAGCTACCTGCAGCGGCTTGCCGGTGATAGCGGTCACCGCCATCACTGCCATGGTCACCCATTCAGCGGCCATCTCCTCAGGAGACTGCCTCGTGACCTTGGACAGAACGAGCATCGCTGCGTAGATGTCTTCGGGTAGCTCGACATTCAACTTCTTTACCATGCGATATACTCCTTGCGGCCACAGAAGCCGCATCGGATCAAAGATCGACTGCCTTTATGAACGGCGATCACCGGCTAACGGTTCTCTCGTATTTCGCGGATCGGGGCCAGGAAATCGTCCACGCTTTCTTCGGTTCCTCAAGCTTCCCCGGCCTCATCGGCATCATCCACGATCTGCTTCCCGGTTTCCCCGTGATTTTGCTCTCCCGTCTCTGCGACTGGAAGTTGGACTGTAACCAGTAAGTTACGGATATATTCTCCATAAGCGTCGCCCAACGGTAGATGACTGTCAACCTTGATACGACGGCGCGCTGCCATCACGGTCTCATTGGTCTTCGGGTTGTAGCCCTCTTTGGTATAGACTTCCCAGAAAAGCCCCGTACCCCGACGCTGCCATGCAGGTAGGTCGTTGAAGTTGATGCCATGCCGGAAAAGTAGCTCGTTCTTGAACGCCGTGGTCTTCCCAATCAGCGCTCGTGTTGCCTCGCCCACGCTTTGGCCGTCCTTGCGAAGCGTCCAGTAGCACCAGCCGTTCAAGGCGCAGCGCGCCGCATCGGCGTGCCGCCAGCGGAAATAGTCCACCACCTGCTCTTCATTCACCCCGAGCCACACT
>JBBRVL010000153.1:0-8628 GCA_038246925.1 Chloroflexia bacterium | reverse complement strand
CTGATTGTTACCTCGGCGGGTGTGTCGGTGGGTGATTACGATATAGTCAAGGAAGTGCTGATGTCGATGGGCAGCATCTCGATGTGGAGGGTGCGTGTAAAGCCGGGCAAGCCGCTTGCCTTCGGGCGTTTGGGCGATGCAGGCGTGCCGTTCCTCGGTCTGCCAGGCAACCCCGTGTCGAGCATGGTCAGCCTGGAGCTATTCGGGCGACCCGCCGTGATGAAGATGCTTGGCAAGGCCCGCCTGCAGCGGCCTATAATTACGGCACGCTCTCTTGAGCCTTTGGACAATCGGGGTGGGCGCACCCACTACATGCGTGGCATCGTCTCGCGGGAAGGTGATGAGTACGTTGCTCGCGCGGTGGGCAAGCAGGAATCGAACATCCTCACTGCCATGTCACGCGCCAACGCTTTGTTGATAGTAGAT
This sequence comes from Chloroflexia bacterium, assembly GCA_038246925.1. GTDB lineage: Bacteria > Chloroflexota > Chloroflexia > QHBQ01 > JADMIH01 > JADMIH01. Next base: position 8,202 of record JBBRVL010000153.1, on the reverse strand, counting down.
GAGTCTGTGTCGCTCGTTCAGGCAGGCGAGCCGGTGCGCGCCCTCATGCTCGATTGGCCCGAAGAGGTCTTTTAGACCACTTCTATCGTGCTTGGAGCGCCGCTATTGCTCGCTCATGCCGACTACCATCTCGGTGCCGGTAGTCGTCACTGTCTCGATGGTGAAAGTCGAGCCGTTGACGCTTCCTCTGATCGACTCGTTTAGCTCCGTGGCTAGCAGCTCGTTATTGATCTGATTGACCGCATCGGTGATCGTTTTGTTGAGATCGAATGGGAGGAGACCGAGAGGCACGTCAAAGTTGCCGAGTTGCGGATCGCCCACCATAGCGAGTGCCAGTTTGCCGTCTTTCACGCTGAGGTCGTTCATCACGACGGCATTGACGTCAAATTGCACGAAGAAGGCGCTAACCTTGAAGACGGGCCGCAAGTCCATCCTGTTGCCCTCCTGCAGGTCGAGAGCTATGGAGGTCAGGGTAACTCCTTCTATTCCGGTCGGGTAGGAGCCATTTACCCGTGCGGCGGCTTTGCGGTTCAGGTAGTCTTCGTGTATCGCCACCGATAGGTCAGGCTGCCCGGTAAGGCTTTGTATGGTGCCTGGAACGGCGGTAACGGCAAGTATCGACAGCCCCAGTGTTACCAGTATGCCCGAAACGACGCCGATGAACATGCCACTGATGAACCAGCGCAGCCGCACACCGCGCACCCGTTTGCGATAGGCTCCATGCAGCGGGTGCGAAGGGTCGTCTCTTGCGGTCACGGGCAAGGCACGCTGCAAAGGTTGGCGGGGTTGGACAGTCGTGCGCTCGGTAGGCGAGTAAGGCCTGTAGTCACGATCCTTGCCCATGAGCATTAGCCTCCTCTTACTTCTACCCGGTGCTGCATGTTATGTCTATCGTGCCGAAGAATAATCACACGCCAGGACCACGGCGACCGAGCCAGTCTGCCAGGTCGGTGTGCGTGATGCAGACCACATCCTGCCCCTGTCGGTTGGCCTTTAGCTCACCATCGTAGATGGCGCGCATCACGACTTCAACCGTGGTGCCGAGCAGACGGGCTATCTCCTCCGGTTTGTACTCTTCCTGGTTCAGATCAACATTGGCGCGGCCTGTGGTGCGCGAATGAGGCTGCGCGCCTATTCTCAGAGGGTCCTCGCTCTCGTTGATACCGCCGAAGCCTATATGGGTGCTTTCTCCAATATCTTTCCGCGCGTTGCCTTCCGCGTCTCTGTAGTCGTCCATTCTATCCTCCCGATGTCCAATTTCCCTCACCAATCGCCATCGTCGTTTCAGACTCTCGCATGACTCGGTTGACCCAATCCTGTGGTTTGCGTAGCTCCTCCAACGTCGGCAGCATCTCCGGCCCTTCCCATACACGGTTCGCCATTGCCACTCCATGCTCGGCGACCACCGCGTTGAAGAAACTCTCTCCGAGCCGGTACTGCTCCATCTTGAGGGCAAGGCCGGTTATCCTGATGAAGAGCTTTTCGGCGGGGCCTCGGCGGGCCGCTCGCTCTTCTATACGTACCTTGATCATCTCGTAGCTTGGCAGAAGACGCTCGCCAACCGCGTTCATTATGTAGTTGCTGTAACCCTCGACCACCGACATCAGGGCTTGCAGCTTGGCAAATAGTACCCGCTGCTCGGGTGTCATCACCGCTTCAATCCAGCTATCACTCTCCTTCAGCCCGGCACGTGCTCGGTCGACCAGGCTGCGTATCCCGCCCATGCTCGCGCCGAACTGCGCCAGGTCGTCGCTCAGATAGCTGATATATTCTTCCAACAGCGAGTTGAAGTATTCACGCACCCAGGGGTATGCCTCGAACTCGTACGCGTGGGTGGTCTCGTGCAGGGCTATCCACAGTCTGAAGTCGTCGGGGTCGAGGCCAAGCTCGTTCTGCACGGCGGCGATGTTTGGCTCGACGAAGTAGAGCCTTCCGGTGGTTACAGGCTCCTTGCCGAGCAGCGCTAGATCGTACTGGCCTAGAACGCGGCGAGCGAGGTAGCCCATCAGTATACCTAACTGACCGCTCATGACGTTCTGGCTCACGTCGCCCATCAGCATGGTGCCGAGGTTGCCCGGCCCCTGTATACGCTTGTAAAGAGCCTCTATAGGGTCGAAAAGCTGCTTGAAGTTGGCAATATTCGCATCTACCCATTCAGTGCGGCTGAACGCCTGTATCTGGTCGACCGGCACTGGGAGGTCGCGGCCCATCTCCTGGGTGATGAGAGGGTAGCACTGCGCCACCTGTCCCCGGTAATATTCTTCCCATTGCTCATGCCAGCCCGCGGCGGGCGCTTCTTCCTTGATGATCTGGCGGGCGGTCTTACGAACGCGCTCCCAATCGAGCATATTGGGTGAGCCTTGTTTGGCATACTGGCGCTGCTTGGTGTTGGCCCATGCCACTCCTACCGCTGCTCCCGCCAACAGACCAAGCCCGATTAGCCTCGGGTTATATTTAGGTGTTGTGCTAGCCATCTTCTCTCCATATATGCGACCTCACAGCCGCACGCTTACGCTTGAAACAATATGCTACTATACCCCTTCGCCTCTGAGAGCGTCAAGACGGAGGCGGGGATAAGGGTAGACACACGGGTCCACTCTGCATCTGGTTGGTATGTTTCTTGTTATACTTATCCATATACGTGATCAAACATCAAATGGGCGCATGAAAGGGAAATATTAGATAGTGGCTACAAATACAGAAATCTCTTCCGAACGGTTCGCGGAAGGGATGACGATAAAAGAGTTCGTTAAGAGTATGAGTAAGAACAGGGAGGTGTTCGAGGAAAACTACGCTAGCTTTGCGCTCAAAGAGGAGGATGCTCTATTCTTACTGCACCTCGACCGAGAGCTCAAGGTAGTAGTGCTGGCGGAAGATTGGTGCGGTGATGTGCTGCGCTACGTGCCCGTATTTGCACGCATGGCCGAAGCCGCGAGCAAGTGGGACGTGCGGGTCTTCTGTCGTGACGAAAACCCTGATCTTGCCGACTTATGGCTCAAGGAGGGTAAGTTCCGCGCCATCCCTGTTATCGCTTTCTTAGACGAGAGGCTGGCCGAGATAGCCTGCTACGTCGAGAAGCCCGCCGCCGTCTACTCGGAAGACAAACATGCTGTCGAGGCTTTCGTCAAGCAGCATTTAGACCTTCCAGACGCGCAACTCCCCACATCCCAAATGAGCGACCAGACCTCTGAGCTATATGCTAACTTCATTCGGCAATTCCGCGCCGATAACAAGACGCGCTGGCAGCAGTGGTTCGTGGACGAGATAAGAGAGAAGCTGGAGAGGGTCACCTACGGCACGCTTGATGTATCACAGGTAATCAGCCAGCCTGAGCTATGAAATACAAATACCAGGAGGTCGTTTGATCCCCTGGTATTTTGTTATCTTATGCAGCCAAAGCTATGCTCTCAGTGCCCGGTCCAGGTCATCGCAGATATCGACGGCATCCTCCACGCCTACCGATAGCCTGATTAGCCCCGGTGATATGCCTGCTTTTTCGCGCTCTTCGTCGCTCTGGTGGGTGTGTATCATCGAGGCGGGATGCGTAATGAGCGTCTCGATTCCGCCCAGGCTCACGGCCAGTACACATATTTTGGTGCGGCCTATAGTCCTGTAAGCCGCATCAAACCCGCCCTTGACCTCGAATGAGAGCATCCCGCTAAACCCGCCGCACATTTGCCTCTTCGCAAGCTCGTGCTGCGGGTGCGAGGGCAGGCCGGGATAGTGGACCTTCTCCACCGCCGGGTGCCCCTCTAAGAAGCGCCCTACTTCCAGGCCGTTGCGGTTGTGCACCTCCATCCTAAGCCCGTAGGTCTGCAATCCTCGCCGCAAGAGCCAGGCCTCGAACGGGTGCAGGATTCCGCCTGTTACCCTCATATACGCCCATGCCTTCTCGATCAATTCTTGCGACCCCATGATAGCGCCTGCCGTCACATCGGAGTGGCCGTTGAGGTACTTGGTCGCGCTGTGTATCACCAGGTCATAACCGAGGTCAATGGGGCGCTGGTTATAGGACGAGGCGAATGTGTTATCCATGATCGCCACTGCTCCCACCGAGTGGGCTATCTCAGCCGTGGCCTTCAAGTCGGTTAGTTCCATCGTGGGGTTGGTGGGCGACTCGGTATAGACAACCTTTGTGCTGGGTATCACCGCACGCGCAAACGCCTCTGTGTCACACTGGTTGACAAGTGTTACCTCGACGCCGAACTGCGGCAGCACATGAAGGAGCATAGACATAGTAGCTGTGTAGTGCGTGTTCTGTGCGACTACGTGGTCCCCCGACTGGACGTTTGACATGATGGCAACAGTCATCGCCGCTGCTCCCGAACCGACTGCCAGCGCCGCCTCTGTCCCCTCTAGCTCGGCCAGCAATGCTTCCACCTGCTTGTTGTTGGGCGAGCCGTAGCGCGTGTAGAAAGTGGCAGGCGCGACCTGTGCCGCCAGTTCTGCTCCCTCCTCCGGTGTATTCAATCTATAGGTAGCAGTCTGAAATATAGGCGGCGAGACAGCCATAGTATCGTTGGCGTCCTCGCCCGTATGTATCAGGCGTGTCTGCATACCCAGCTTGCGTTTGCTTTTCTCCATGTCCTCTCCTCTCCAGCCCTTTACTTTGCTTCACGAATGAAGACGGATAATCCCCTAACTATAGCACTCCGACCGAGTGATGAGCAAAAGGTGGTCGGTGGCCTGGAACTGCGAAATCCGACGATGTAGGGGCGGACACACGGGTCCGCCCTGTTCGTGGGCCGTTAAGATTGTGGTCGGGAGACAGGGCGGACACACGGGTCCGCCCCTACAATATCACACCTTCTCATTTCACTCATCACTCACCACTCATTGCTCATCACTGCGTCTACAGCGCTGCTGTAGCACTCATACGCGGGGTCGTTGAAGCAGACTATGATGACTTGCTCAATGCTACTGTTGTCGCGGAGGAAGGCTGCTATCTCGCCAACGGCTATGAGCGCGGCTCGCTCTACCGGGAAGCCATATGCACCTGTGCTGATTGAAGGGAAGGCGATAGTGCGTATATCATGCTCTGCGGCCAGGGAAAGGGAATTGTGGTAGCAGCTAGCGAGCAGTTCGTCTTCATTGGAGCCGCCGCCCCGCCAGATAGGGCCGACCGTGTGTATTACGTAGTGCGCCCAAAGGTTGTGCCCGCCCGTTATCTTGGCCTCGCCTGTCTCACAGCCGTTCAGCTTGCGACACTCTTCCAGCAGCCCCGGCCCCGCAGCCCAGTGGATAGCGCCATCTACTCCGCCACCTCCAAGTAAGGAGTTATTAGCTGCGTTGACTATAGCATCGACACGCTGCTGGGTGATGTCGCCTTTGATGGCGCGGACTCGGGGGTTCATTGTGGGGGGATTAGGGATTGGGGGTTAGGGATTGGGGATTAGGGATTGGGGGTTAGGGATTGGGGGTTAGGGATTGGGGGTTAGGGATTGGGGGTTAGGGGTTAGAAATGTGATGTGTCATTCGTAAGTACCGAAGACCAGTGACTTCTGCTTGCTGCTTCTGCTTTCTGCCTTCTAATCCCTAATCCCTAATCCCCAATCCCTACTTGAACCAGGGCGACGGCTTCAGCGTTTTGCGTCTAGGGCCTGACTTGCCGCTTCCATCCTTCTGCTTGCCCTGCTCTGTTGCGGCCTTGCCTTCTTTGCGGGGCATGCCTTCCTGGGCGCGCGCTTCCTCGGTCACGAATTCGGCATTGTCTTCAGGGCGCACATGCGAGCCGTACTTGTTTGTATAGACCTGGGTGAACTCGGCTCCGAAGAAGAGTATCTGGGTCGAGTAATATATCCAGACTAAAATCACTACGAACGAGGCTGCCGCTCCAAATGATTCGCCCACCGCGCCGCTGCCGAGGTAGAAGCTGAGTGCGAACTGCCCTATAGTGAACAGGATCGCCGTCACCAGACCGCCTATCCACACATCGCCCCAGGTGATTTTCACATCAGGCAGGAACTTGAATAGAAGCGTGAACATCAGTGTGATGACAAGAAGCGACACCACAAAGCTGATAACCTGACCTATGATATCGGCTCCCGGCAAGATGCTTTTGAGGACTTCATTGAACGCGCTCACAGCAGCGGTAAGCAGGAGGGAGACGAGCAGCAAGAAGCCTGTACCCAACACCATCGTAAACGAGAAGAAACGCTCTTTGATTGTGTTGAGAATACCGAGGCCCGGCTTAGGTTTTACTTCCCAGATAGTATTGAGCGCATCCTTCAACTGGCCGAACACGCCCGACGCCCCGAGGAGGAGGGTGGCGATCCCAATTACGGTTGCGATGATGTTTGCGCCCTCCTTGTTGGCGTTCTTCACAGTCTCACGGACCACATCCGAGCTTTCCTTGCCGACCACACCCCCGATGGTGCCGACTATCTGGTCCTCGGCATTGGCGAAAACGAGGCTGGCGACGGCGATAGCGAGCACCAGCAGGGGGCCTATTGAGAAGACCGTGTAATAAGCCAGGGCTGCACCCAATCTGGGCGCTTTGTCTTCGCCCCACTCCTTGAATGTTTCCTTAAAGATATCAAATATCGCCTTTGGACTCATAATAGTTGCTCCTTGTAACATAAATCAGGTGCTTCTACTCCAACCGAACCAGGGCGACCTGCGGGCCTCACCCGGTTTCTTTTCCTTACGTCCCGTGTCGCCCTTGTTATCTGAGCGCATCCCCTGCTGGGCGCGTGCCTCATCCGTCAGCCAGATGGCATCTTTAGAGGGGGTAACGGGCGCGTTATGGCGTCGCGCATTGGCCTGCGTAATCTCCGCGCCGAAGAAGAGTATCTGGGCAGAATAATATATCCAGACGAGAATAATAACTAACGAGCCTGCCGCCCCGAACGCCGAGCCGGGATCGCTTATCCCGAAATAGAAGCCAAGTGCCACCTGCCCCACAACGAAGAGGAGAGCCGTTACTGCCGCTCCGACCCATACTATGCGCCAGGGGATATTTACATCAGGCAGCACCTTGAAGATAAGAGCAAAGAGGAGTGTAACCACGCCAAGAGATATAACGTAGTTGACGATTTGCCACAGGAGTGGCCCGCCCGGCAGTTTATCAACCAGGAAATCGCCCAACGCCGCAAGAGCAGCGTTCACAACAAGGGATGCGAGCAGCAAGAAGCCCGTGCCGATCACCATCCCAAACGAGAGCACGTTCTTCTTGAGCGCGCCTATTATGCCGAGGCCGGGCCTGGGCTGGACTTCCCAGATGGTATTGAGCGCGTCCTTCAGTTGGCCGAACAGTCCAGCCGCGCCCAGCAGGAGGGTAGCAAAGCCTATAATGCTGGCTATAGCGCCCGCCCCCGGCTTATTCGCGCTTTTCACCATCTCCTGGATCATGGTGGCCCCGCTCTCGCCTACAACGCCCCCAATGGTGCCGACGATCTGCCCGCTCGCCGCTTCATCACCAAATACGAACCCGGCGATAGCTACTACAACCACCAGGAGTGGGCCTATTGAGAAGATAGTGTAATAGGCCAGAGCAGCACCAAGACGTGAGGCTTTGTCTTCGCCCCAGTCCTTGAAAGCTTCCTTGAGCAGATCAAATAATCCCTTTGCACCCATACCCACACCTCACTTCGCCGGTTAAGCGAGTTTTATATGCAAGGTATGTGCCCCGCCTGATATGCGCACTAGCCGGGGTTCAAAATCGCAGGGTGGGTTAGGATTGTGCTTCAGTAGGGGCCGCATAGAGTAGAATAGTTCTTGACAGCCGGACGCCTGTAAACTATAATTGCTGTGCTATGGGGAGTTAGCTCAGTTGGCTAGAGCGCTACGTTGACATCGTAGAGGTCACTGGTTCAAGTCCAGTACTTCCCACCCACAATTTAGGCATGAGAAAACCCTATTTTCAATGGAGATAGGGTTTTCTCGTAAGATTCGACCACCAAGCTGACTACCGAAGATGCACGAGTTATTCGGGATGGCTGTATTGCAACAACTGGATAGGTTTGTTGCTGAATATAAGGACTTAAACGTCCGGATGGGTGAGTTCAGGCTCAAGGCGTTAGCTATTGGGCAATGCGAAAGTATGAACCCATCCCAATCAGACAGGGTTTAATCATTCTCTCGTAGGGGCAGGGCCCCCGGCCGGCCCCGAGACAGAGACGAAGGTCGCAAACCGGGGCGGAATGGGCACGGACGGGGGCCGGCCCCCCAGAGGGGTGGCCACCGCGCAGGGTTAAACCCGGG
>JBBRVL010000152.1:0-8650 GCA_038246925.1 Chloroflexia bacterium | reverse complement strand
GGTGCAGCTTGTCGAGAGGATGCTGGACCTGCACAAGAGGCTGCAAAAGGCCAACACCCCCTACGACAAGGAGAGTATCGAGGGTCGCATCAAGCAGACCGACCGGGAGAACGACAGGCTGGTGTACGACCTGTACGGGCTGACGGATGAGGAGATAGGGATTGTGGAGGGGTTTGGACCTACAACGAGCATCCAGCCAAAGTCTGACGAAGTGGATACAGGTACATGATGAGGCCGACGATACAAAATAGAGGGAACCAAGAAGAAGCAGAGCAGGTAACTGTCAATCTGCCAATGAACCTCGAGAGGGCGAGGCAGGTAAAATGGCAGGGCGCACGGATGCAGGGATCGATGGGGGAGTTGTCAGACAATGGCATTTTGTCCCTTAAAGACCTCGTCTGGGAAATAGAGAACGCTTACAATCCGGAAGCACGCTCCGCAGCACTCACTATTTTGGCCCACCGGCTCGGCGAAGCGACAACATTGCAAAGGGTAAAACGCTACGGACCCGAAGTTGTCAAAGGGGCTAAATACCTTGAAGAACGCGAGTGGGAGAGCTTGTGGCAGGCGCTAGAGTACGCGTTCGTGGCGACTATAGCGATAACAGGCATCACCGGGCTTCTCGTGGGCCAATTTCTCAATGCGGTATCAGAAGGTAATGGTAATACCTGGGACAGCGCAGGCGTGAACTGGATCGTTTCTGTTTTTATCTTGGGGATCATTGCTCTTCCCCTAGTTATCTGGCAATCGCGCCGTATTAACGCTCAACTGGCTGATGTCAGGAACTTCCGTGCAGGCCGAGAAGGAGAAGATTGGGTAGAGGATATGCTCAGGGCACACCTTGACAGTAAGTGGGCAGTTTTTCGCAATGTGGTGCTGCCTGGGGAGAAACAAGACTTGGACTTCGTGCTAGTTGGACCAAGCGGTGTTTGGGTGCTGGAGATCAAGGCGTACAGGAACGAAGTTCGAGTAATTGGAGAGAGTTGGGAACGCAAGGAAGGTAGCCGGTGGAACGCTTCAGGTAAAAGCCCCGGTAGTCAGGCGAAAGGCAACGCGGCGGCCTTGTACACCTTCCTTGTGGAAAAGAAGGTGTCATTGTCCTGGGTCAATGCGGTTGTCGTGCTTACTCAGCAGCAGCCGGAAACTAATTTCGTCAATCTACCTGAGGGACCGAACGCAGTTGCCATATGGCGGCAGGAGGAGACAGCTATCAAGCTAGATGAGCTGGACTCCCGCGAAGCGATATTGACAGAGGTCGACCATCAGCGAATTGTTACACTCTTGAAAGAGGCTATCGAGCAGGACTTAGCACGCAAGAAACAGAATGCTTTGGCGCACTCAAAATGACGGAGGATGGGTGAGTTCGCGGCCTGAAGGTAGATAAACGCAGAGCCTTGATATCCGACCCCTGAGGCTGTAAGCCTGGCCCTCTGCACCCCCGCGCCTTAATAACCTGACCTAGCGCTTTACCACAACAGCCCCACAAGACGGGAAGAACGTGTTGGAGACTATCTTCGACACCTGGGCGCGTGTAGCGTCACTTGAAGGGCGGAAGTAAGGACGCGAGCCTGGGCCGCACGGCTCACCGGCCCCACCGCATGTATACCCTCCCATGATGCCTCTGGTGGCGAGACGCTGCACCCACTGGTAGAAGGTATGCGTTGGAGGAACATCCTGGAATGTCTGGCCGGTCACAGCTTCGGAGAACCCCGCTGCATTGGAGACGATCTTCGTAATTTGCCCGCGTGTAGCGCTGGCATTCACCCTGAAGTATGGCCTGTTTGTCGGCCCGACGCATGGTTCGCCCGGCGAGCCGCAAGGATAGCCACTAATTATTCCCCTACTCGACATACGCTCAACCTGAGCATAGAAAGAGTTCGTAGCGGATACATCCTGGAATGTCTGACCTGAGACCGCCTCGTTCATTCCTGCCGCGTTCGCAACGATCTTAGCAAGCTGGCCCCGAGTAACCGAGTTATTAGGTCGGAATGTACCGTCGGCATATCCCGAAATGATGCCACGCTGAGCCATGCACTCGACATATGCATAGGCCCAGTGATCGGGACAGACATCGCTAAATCGCGCCGCGCACGATACGCTACGTAAGTAGATGGGACCTGGTCCAATGGTGACCTGAACTGTACCATTCGAGGCAGTCAATCTCGTAACGCCACCATCACGATCTATGAGATCGACTTGTGTGCCCTGCACAGGATAGCGCAAGGTGACCGTGTCGTTGACTCTCCAGAGCATACGGATTGATGTCGAGCCACTCTGGAAACCATAGTCGAACCCAACATAGTCCGAGTTGTCCGGCTGGTTTGGATTGTTTCCAGGGATCATCTGCGAGCCAATGCCGGTGAAGGTAGCGCCGCCCAGAATGCTGGACATCGTTCGATACGCCGCATATGCCGGTTTAGTCGTGATGTTGTCGCGCACTATCGACATACCACCATACAGGTCGGCAGGGTTGTTGAATTTATCCTCGAATTGGAACCAATCAAACTGCACCACTCTGGGTGTGGCTGCGGCAATGCCATACATGCGGGCTAACATGGAGGCTTGTTCGTCTTCGCTCCAGGCGAACTGAGATGGACAGCCACTACAGGTGCTTCGTCCGTCTTCGGTTATCCATATCTCCGCCGGTCTGCCGCTGTGGGCATTGATCCAGTCATTCGTGAGATTGAGCCGGTATTGAAAGTTCTGCACCACACTATCGGTTCGCATACTTTCGGGAACGCGGTCGGGCATATAAGTGTGTATCGAAAGAGCGTCAAAGTTGATTCCACCACCCGACGCTTGCACGACGCGGTCCAGAAAGGCCATCCCCTCATTATTTGTGTCGTGGATATACAGGCCACCTATCAATACGCGGGCTGTTGGATCTGCGGATTTGACAGCCGAATACGCCCCCTGCAAGAGTTGAGCATACTTCGCCGCTCTGTCACAGTTGTTGAGGCAATTCCAGGTGGCCTGGTGATTTGGCTCGTTCCATATCTCCCAGGTGTTGATTTGACCCTTCCAGCGCGTAACGGCTGCGCGCACAAAGTCATAATAATCGTTATAATTGCTTGGCTCATACCAATAGTAATCCGGCGCGGTCGGATTGGTGCTGGCCCATCGCGGCGTGGTCAGGAGCATGCCGACTACGTTGATACCATTCGTCGCGTCGAGCGACAGACGGTAGTCATAAGGGCCCCAGTTATATTGGCCCTTTGTCGTAGGTTCTAGGTTAGCCCAGGACAGCTCTTCACGGGACCAGCGCACCCCGCCTGCCGCCGCGACTTGACCCAGGTTGACAGCCTGACCGTCGGGTCGCTCGCGTCCGGTCAGATAGAGGTTCATCCCAAAGAGAGACGCGGGGGCAAAGTTCGGACGGCTGCTGGGCACTCCTGGCTTCTGCTGAGCGAGCACAACCGCCTCTGTAGCCGCAAAATACGCAAGCAACACGCTACATACACCAAGAATTAGCTTTATCCACAGTCTTATTGTCACGGGAAAGTTCCTTTCAGGATATCCAACGAAGAATAGATGAGTACTCTCGAAGTGTACCCACTTCGCACCCAGAAAAGCAAACAGAGCGGGGTCCTAAGCGCGTTGGTGGCAGATAAGTCGTGACCGCTGCGCGCTCAAGAATGAAGAGATCAGTACCGGCTAGGGTGGAAATCGCTCACTTATGCGCGTTCAGCGTGTATATTAATACCTACTGTATACCTAGAAATTAGCTGACGGAACGGAGAGAACATTGCCTATATCGAAGTCTGCGGTATACGACGATAATGCAGAACAGGCGCGCGCTGCACTGGCCCTAAGACTCTCCGGGCGAGCTAACAGTACTGAGATCAGCGTAGTATCGCCGAACCTGCCCGCCGACCAACACCCGGCGGCCGTTTATCTTGCCCGTCTGTCGTCAGGCTCACGCCGTACAATGGCCGGAGCACTGGATACCGTCGCGGGATTAATCACATCGTATAGATGCAACGCGAAAACTCTCGACTGGAGCGCGCTTCGTTACCAGCATACGACGGCGGTGCGCTCCCTTCTGGCGGACATATATGCCCCTGCCACAGCTAACAAGATTCTGGCCGCGTTGCGAGGTGTGCTCAAGGAAGCGTGGCGGTTGGGCCAAATGGACGTGGAGGACTACCAGCGCGCGGCTGACCTCGGTCCGATACGCGGCAGTCAGGCCGAGCGTGGACGTGCTCTGGCTGGCGATGAGTTGCAGCGCTTGTTCGTGGTGTGCGCGAAAGATGTAACGCCCGCAGGCTGTCGAGATGCTGCCCTTATTGCTACTCTTTACGGGTGCGGACTTCGCCGCAGCGAGGTAGTGGCGCTCGATATTGCTGATTATGGGCTGGAGAGCGGGGGGATCACCGTGCGCTCAGGAAAAGGTCGTAAGGCACGACTTACGTATGTGCCCAAAGGAGCCAGACCTGCATTGGCAGCCTGGTTGAGCGCCCGTGGCACGGCCGCCGGAGCGCTCTTTTGTCCTGTTAACAAGGGTGGCAAAATCTCGTACCGCCGCATGACCGACCAGGCAATCAGAAAGATACTTAAGAAGCGGGGCGCTGAGGCTGGCCTCTCTCCTTTTACTCCACATGATCTGAGGCGCACGATGATAGGTGACCTCCTTGACGCTGGCGCAGATATATCAACCGTCCAACGGCTGGCGGGACACGCAAACGTCACCACGACCGCCCGCTACGACCGGCGAGGTGAATCTGCGAAGAAGCGTGCTGCCAGCCTGATCGATGTGCCATACACGCCCCAAGACGCTGAACCCGAGAAATAGGAATATGCTGATCCGCAAGCTCCAAGATTGCCCAGAGTTTATCGCAGGCGACAACACAGTATTGCGCGAGATCCTAAGGCCAGCAGAGCCAGCGGTGCCTATCAGGTATAGTCTGGCGCATGCCAGGCTTGCCCCAGGGCAAGTTTCACAGCAACACCGACTCGGCAGCACCGAGGTCTACTTCATCCTTGAAGGGTCGGGAGTCATGCAGATCGACGGTGAACGCCAAGAGGTAGCTCCCGGCGACTGCGTATATATTCCTCCGTCTGCCATTCAACATATAGAGAGCAAGGGCAACAGCGACCTCGTATTCCTCTGCATTGTCGATCCCGCGTGGCGCAAGGAAGATGAGGAAGTATTATGAATAAGGTGGCCCGATTACCCGCGGACAGACGCTTGATCGATCTGCCTTGACGTACAGCCTCAGCCCGAATAGAATAGGCTATGAAACCGGGACCCGTACACGGTGACACGGAGCTTGTCAAGCAGGCAAACTTGCAGAGAGGGGGTAATGCAAACCCCTTGCTGAGCACTGCGTATTGCGCCGTTCGCGTTACCGAAATGACGCGTTCGAGTGTGGTAGATGACGTAGCCGTAGAAGAACCCCTCCAGGTCAGGCTGGCCGGTGAAAATGTGGCAGTTCTGATGAGGACACCAGGCCACGACACAGAGCTAGTCGCAGGCTACCTCTATTCTGAAGGTATCATCCGCAGTCGAGAAGACATTGAAGACATACACCCCTGTATGTCTGATAGCAAGCTGCCAAACAATGTGATCAATATACTTCCGACTGATCGTGCCTTACTTCGTCCGTCGGATTGGGGTCGGCTTTCCGAAGGTTATTCGTCTTGTGGGATATGTGGAAAGGTCAGTATTGAACAGGTGCTTCGTGATGTACCTAGCTTGGGTAAAAGTATTCAAATCAGTGAGGCCACGCTGTTCAGCCTGGGAGAAAAGATAAAGTCATCCCAGTCGGCATTTCAGCAAACAGGTGGCCTGCACGCAGCTGCCCTCTTCACTGCCAAGGGGGAACTAGAGGCTCTACGCGAAGATGTCGGCAGGCACAACGCGGTTGACAAGATTATCGGCTACTCGCTACTTGAGGGCAATCTCCCTTTGACCTCATCTATACTGGCTGTCACCAGTCGTGCTTCCTTCGAGATAGTGCAGAAAGCAGCGAACGCGGGAGTGTGCATTCTCGCGGTGATGTCGGCGCCTTCGAGCCTGGCCGTGCAGCTCGCAGAAGAGTGCGGAATGACTCTTGTCGCCTTCCTGCGGCAGGGGCGGTTCAACATCTATTCCCGCGAAGACCGGATTAGAATAAGCGCCTGACAGGAATTGTAGTCGACTACAACAGATATCTGGAGCAACGACTTGAGGCGACTAAAGAAGAAAGACAAGGTGAACTTATTTTGGAGGCTAGGCAATAGCCCTCAACCATTCAGCCCTACGTCTATAGCCAGGCATTCGCATATAAGGGATGCCATATCAGTGGATGGCGTCTGCCCGTATTGCGCCGTTGGTTGTGCCCAGCGCATTTTCGTCAAAGGAGGCGAAGTCGTAGACATCGAGGGTGACGAGCGCAGCCCCATTAACCAGGGGACACTTTGCCCAAAGGGTTCTAATACGTACCAGTTGATGGTCAACCCCCACCGTCAGACTCATGTGCTGTACCGAACGCCTTACGCACGTGAGTGGGAAGTAAAGACGCTCGAATGGGCGATGGCCAGGATAACAGAACTAACATGGAAGACCCGTGCGGATAGTTTCATGGAGACAGATGAACACGGCAACCACGTGAATAACACGACTGCCATATCACACCTCGGCGGTGCGACATTGGACAATGAGGAGAATTACCTCATCAAGAAATTGTTCAATACGGCCGGGATTATCTCTATCGAGAACCAGGCCCGTATATGACACAGCGCTTCGGTGCCCAGTTTGAGCGCCACCTATGGACGGGGAGCGGCAACCACATTCCAGGAAGATCTGCAGAATAGCGACTGCATTCTGATAATGGGATCCAATATGGCCGAGGCCCACCCTGTCGGTTTCAGGTTTGTCATGAAGGCCCGGGAGCGCGGCGCTAAAGTAATTCATGTCGACCCCCATTTCAGCCGCACATCAGCCTGTGCTACATCCTTTGTCCCTATTAGGACCGGCACCGACATAGTTTTCCTCGGCGCAATTATCAATCTCGTGCTCCAACAGGAGAGATGGTTCAAAGAGTACGTCCTGCACTACACAAACGCGACTACGATCATCAATGACGCCTATGTTGATGCAGCGGACAACGATGGTATTTTTTCGGGCTTCGATGCAGCCTCTGGCAGTTACGATATGCCCCTAGCGAGTTGGCATTATGAGGGCGACCAACCTTCTAAGTCAAACAACCCCGACGACGCGAAAACAACTGAATCGTGGAGCCAGACATCAGGAGCAGGTGCTGATAGCCACGTGAGGCGCGATCCAACCCTCCAGCACCCTAATTGCGTGCTGAATATACTACGACGCCATTTTGCAAGATATACGTCGCGGCTTGTAGCGGACACATGCGGCTGTACTGAAGACGAGTTTCTCCAGGTTGCTGAAGATTTTATCTCGAATTCGGGGCGAGAACGCACCGGCGCGATTGTTTACGCTGTCGGCTGGACCCAGCACTCCACAGGGGTTCAAATCATACGTGCTGCGGCAATACTACAGCTTTTGCTCGGAAATACGGGGCGTCCGGGCGGAGGCGTGATGGCAATGAGAGGCCACGCCAGCATCCAAGGCTCGACCGACATACCTACGCTCTATAATCTCCTTCCCGGCTACATACAGCAACCGACCGCATCAGAAGCACACAACACATTGGCGGGCTATCTGGAAAACGAAAAAATCGAGAAGGGCTACTGGGCCAACCTGCCCAAGTTCGTGGTGAGTCTCCTGAAAGCCTGGTTTGGAGACGCAGCGCAGCCGGAGAACGGCTTCGGCTTCGACTGGCTACCGCGCATCACCGGAGACCACTCGCAATTGGTGACTTTCTCTGACATGGCGAGGGGTAAGGTAAAAGGACTTTTCCTGATGGGGCAGAATCCGGCGGCGGGGGCGCCTAACGCCCGCTTGAACCGCGCGGCCCTGAAAAGACTGGATTGGCTCGTCGTGCGTGACTTTTTCTTGCTTGAAAGCACAACTTTTTGGAAAGAGGGTCCCGACAATCCTAATCCCGCAGAGATTGGAACCGAGATATTCTTCCTACCAGCTGCCGCCGGCGCCGAGAAGCCCGGAACCCTGACCAATACTCAGCGTCTGCTGCAGTGGCACGACAAAGCTGTCGATCCGCCAGGTGACTGCCGGTCGGACCTGTGGTTCGTTTGGCAACTCGGCAAGAGGATTAAGAAGTTAGCAGAGCAGAGTACCTTCGCACGGGATGCTGGGTTGAGAAGCCTGACCTGGGACTACGGCTACGAGGAGGCAGAGATACTGCCGGATGGGAAAGAGAGTCGAATAGAAGGTGAACCCGACGCCCGTAAGGTTCTCAAGGAAATCAACGGGTACCACGTTGGCGACGGACGGCAATTGCAGGGCTTTGAAGAGTTGCGCGATGATGGTTCAACGGCCTGCGGCTGCTGGATATATTGCGGGGTCTACCCGGAGGAGCACCGTAATCGAGCCGCCGAGCGACGAGCCGAACCCGACCGCTTGGTCAATCCCGAATGGGGATTTGCCTGGCCCGCCAACCGGCGTATGATGTACAACCGCGCTAGCGCCGACCCGGACGGTGTGCCCTGGAGTGACCGCAAGAAGTACGTCTGGTGGGACTCGGAGCAACAAAAATGGGTCGGCTATGACACTCCCGACTTTCCTGTCGAG
>JBBRVL010000151.1:0-8657 GCA_038246925.1 Chloroflexia bacterium | reverse complement strand
TTTCTCCTGGCTTTATTGCTGTTCCTCCAATTTGGCGGTGTGATCGGCGTGCACAACGACTTCACTCAAAATGCCTGGATGCCCGCGCGCTTGGTCCTTGAAGGCGCTAGTCCATACAACCCATCCCGCTCGCAGTTGGACTCTGCTCTTGGTTCTTACAGCGCAGAGTTTTCCAGCTTCAACGGCGGAAGCCACTATTTCTTCATTTACCCTATGTGGGTAGCACTCTTCTTCCTGCCCCTGGGTGCCGTGCCCCTTGCCCTCGCCATTGCTATGTGGCGTGCCGCAAACGTATTGCTGCTTGTGTGGGGGGTCGGGTCAATCTTGAAGTCGTCTAATCCGGCGTTCCGGTCGAGCAAGTCCGCAGTATTTGCTGCCGTGGCCCTCATGGTCATCCTTTGTCTGCTTTACCGCGAGAGCATCAACACTCTGATCGGTGGGCAGTTTGCTATTGTAGAGTTTGGCCTGCTGGCTGCGGTATGGGGTTGGCTTGCGTCCTCGGCTGGGAAGGCGTCCTCGGCGCTGCTTGTTGGGGATAGCCTCGCCGGGGTGGCGTTGGCTGTGCTTGCCACCAAGCCACAGAGCGCAGGTCTCGCTGTGGCGCTGATCGGGTTGTGGGCACTGAGCCGCCGCCGGTATGCGATTCCCATTGCAGCCTTCTTGTCCTTGACACTGTTGCTTGGGCTTCCGATGGTCTTTTACCCACACTCGCTCGGCGACTGGTTGGCAATCGTGCTGGGCGGACAGGCAGGTAGCCAGGCAGAGGTATCCGCTTCTGTATGGGGAGTGAGCTATGCCTTGCTGGGCGGGATGTCTCTATGGAAGTGGCTCGCCCTGGCGCTGAGTTTTGCGGGACTGTTGTTAATTCTCCCTTTCTGGCGTCACGACCTGCGTGACAGGCAGGCTGCGCTTCCTATCAGCCTGCCGATGACAATCTGTGTAAATAGCATGATTAGCCCGTACATGCTCGGCTACGAGCAGGTTTTGCTGCTCTTCCCTGCGCTTGTGTTTTTGGCGGCGTCAAGCACAAATGAGGCCCCGTCAAAAGGCGGCGCACGGCGTCTGCGCTTGGCGCTCTATGTATGGATGGGCGTGTTGCCCTTGCTCCTCATACCCGTGCAGAATCTTTTCAGGTCGGAAGCTCCACTCATAGTACAATCTGCGACGTTGCTCGGTGTATGCTTGCTCATCAGGCTTACCTGGATAAGGTATGCCGAGGGTCGGGTATTTTTTAGCCAACCAATTATTCCAAAGAGGTTTTACACTAGTGACTTCAGCGTATAATATCTCCATGGTCGATAAGCCGACGCTGCCTCTGGATACGCTTGCTTTTACCGCTTTCCTGGTGGAAGCGAAAAAGGGTGCGCGCCCGGCGGGAGAGCAAAATCTCGAACACGAAATTGTCCCCGGCGCGACTGAGCTTTTCTATTCCAGTGGGCTTTACTCCTACAGGAATATCTACTACGGCACCGAACGCTTCTCCGGTCAAGAAACGGTGCATTACGATAACAAGCCTATCTGGGGGATGGGCTATTCGGGTGGGCTGATTACGCACTACATGTGGGACTTGCAGCCACAGTGGGTCTACGCAGTGCTGCGGGCAGCGCTGGGTCAGGTGACAGAAGAGTTACCGTTCCGGGGACCCCTGAAATACGAGTATTACGGCTTCGAGTACAACAATCACCCTTTGGGACACCTTGCCGAGTTCCTGGGCGAGGAAACGATCAAGTACCGCGATTCGCAGGTCTACCACCTCTGGTACGTTGGCGGGTTTATAAAGTAGCTATCAGCTATCAGCCGTCAGCTACTAATCCCTAATCCCTAATCCCCAAGCCCTCCCCTCATCAAGGCCGACTGTTTCGCTGCCCGCGCACCTGTCCTCTCACCCCAGTTCCCTGACCCTTCACGAACCTGGGATCCATTTTTCTCATCCTATAGTCTGTGCCGAGCATGAGGACATGCCTACAAAGGTCGGGGTCGCACACTCTTGATCTGATGCGGGGGTCGAGGCTGTCGAGGTCGGAGTTGGACGTGATTACGGTCGGCAGGCGATTGTTGTAGCGGTAGTTGAATATTTGGTATAGCTTCTCCACGGCCCAGGGCGTAGACTGCTCGGCTCCGAGGTCGTCTATCACCAGCAGGTAGACCGAGCGAATCTGCTCGAACCTCTCATCATATGACGTATCACTTGTGGGTGCGTAGGCGGACCTTAAGTAGTGGAGCAGATCGGGCGCAACAGCGAAATAGACCTGCATGCGGTGGTCCTGTACCACGTGGTTAGCGATGGCTGCGGCAAGATGGGTTTTGCCAGTACCGAAGCCCCCAAGCAGGAGGAGCCAGCCTTCCGGTTGGGTGGCAAACTGGACCGCCGCGTCATATCCCTCACCGCTCCCTTGCACCTCAGGGTCGAAGTTCAGGAATACCTTTTGGGCGAAAGCGTCGAGGTTGCTCAGCGTGTAAAGGTCATCGAGGTTGCTCTGCTCGGTAGCGTTGGTACGACAGACACAGGGATAAAGCTTGCCGAAGCGCGGATCGCCCACAGGCGCGCTTATCCGCAGCCAGCCCGCACCGCTACAATGTGGGCAGACTTCTTCAGCGTTCGACATTCTTAGCCCGCCTGGGCTTTCTGCCTTCTGCCGCGTGCCTTCGTCTTCCGCGGCTCCTGATTCTGTTTCAGCACCTGGCCCGTTACCTGTCTGGCCGGAAGAGGAAGGCGTATTTGCCCTTCGTATATTTATCGGGATCGAGAGCTCGCTCAACAGGTCCCCTATCTTGTCCACTGTTCTTTCCCTCCGTTGCCCATCTCTCTAATATGCGCTCTATATAGCGCCAGCTACGTTTGTTGTTGGTTACTGCTTCGTCGAAAGCAGCTTCTATCCAGTCGTTTGGGTATCGCCCTTCGGCGTCCTGCAACTTCTCGGCTAGGAGGGGCGTCAGCAGGCCGATGTTCTGCTCGTACAGGGCATATATATTAGGCTTCTCCATGATGACACGGATGCGCCCATTGGTGTGTCCATTTGTATGCCCGTTCTTATCCCCTGCGAGGGGAGTGGCGAGCACATCTATCTCGCCCTTTGCCAGCGTTTCTACCCAGTTGCGACTGTCGCGGGTGTTGAGGAGATACCACTGCTCGGCCCGCCCTTCACTGATGTCGTTCGGCTCCTCGCGCACCCACAATTGGAGCAAAGTGCCACGTGCCACCGCAAGTTCTAGCCCCTCCCGGACCGCTTCGCCGTAGGGACGCGGGCCTTTGCATTGCGAGATGGCCTCTCGCAGCTTGGTGTCAACCTCCAGTTCGGCCATGCTGACCATCCTGGGTGAGGAGCCGTTTGCATCGCCGCGCGCCAGCCGCCAGAAGAGATATAGGGTTACTTTCATCTCGATCATCGACCCGATCTGGGGCAGCACCTCTTCGAAGAACCCTTCCGGCACCCGGACGGTCTTTTGCTTGTCTGTAGAGAATCCGATAAACGGTCTTGTCATGATTCGATTACCAAACAAAGGCTTAGATTAATATGCTCACAAGTCATCTCTCATTGTTTGTACCTCACTGCAAGCTTCTATAGTTCTGAGATTACTCCCCATTGGGGAGGCTAGGACGCGCACTACCACTTGGTAAATTATGACGTTCACCGCTATTAAGGCTGCGATATTCTTCTTCGACAGGGTAAAGGTCCAGATCAGAAAATTTGGTTGTCTTACTGAAAAACCGCAATGGAATCGTAGTTAGTGGGCCGTTCCTGTGCTTGGCTATGTGTATCTCTGCGATGCCCTTCTTGTCGGTATCGGGGTTGTACATCTCCTCACGGTGGATGAACATTACTATGTCCGCGTCTTGCTCAATACTTCCGCTTTCCCTGAGGTCGGAGAGTATGGGTACGTGAGTGCTGCGGCTCTCCACGGCACGTGAAAGTTGCGCGCAAGCCAGCACTGGCACGTTAAGCTCGCGGGCCAGCATCTTGAGGTTGCGGCTGATCTCAGACACCTCCTGCACCCGGTTGCCATCTCGTCGTGCCGAGCCTTGCATAAGCTGTAGGTAGTCGATTATCAGAATATCAACGCCCACCTCAGCCTGCAGACGGCGCGACTTGGAGCGCACTTCGTGAATAGTCAGACCCGCGCTGTCGTCTATGTAAATTGGCAGTTTAGCGAGGCGGCCAATTGCATCCGACACCTTGTGCCATTGGTCATCCGATAGGTAGCCGAGGCGCAATTGCTGGCTGTCGACGCCCGTCTCCACGGCGAGGAGGCGTTGCACTAGCTGCTCACGGCTCATTTCAAGCGAGAACACGCCGACATGCTTGTCTTTTTTCGCGGCGTTGTGAGCGATCCCGAGGGCGAGGGAGGTTTTGCCAACACCAGGTCTCGCTGCCATGATAAGTAGGTCGCTGTTCTGGAAGCCGCCCGTGGCTTGGTCGAGATCGCTGAAGCCTGTGGGCACACCCACTATGTTACCGGGGTTGTGCTGGATCGAGTCGATCCGGTCGTAATATTCGTTGAGGACTTGCTCGATAGAGGCGAACTCTTTGACCGAGCTGCGCTGTGAGATGGCGAAGAGCACCTGCTCCGCCTTATCGAGCACCTGGGCGACTTCATGCTCCTCCGAATAGCCGAGGGCGGCTATCTCGCCACCCGCTGAGATAAGGCGGCGCAGCACGGCGGTACGCTCCACTATATGAGCGTAATACTCGATGTGGACCGCTGTCGGGGTGCGATTTACGAGGTTGATGAGGTAGCTGTAGCCGCCGATATTCTCCAGCCGTCCAGAGCGCTCAAGCTCGGCGGAGAGGGTGACGGGGTCGGGCGGCTCGCGGCGTGCGTACAGGTCGAGCACGGCCCCGTAAATCCAGCCGTGGGCCTCGCGGTAGAAGTCCTGGGGCTGGAGGAAGGGTGCAATTTTGATTACCGAGTCGCGGTCGAGAAGGAGAGAGCCAAGAACGGCCTCTTCGGCCCCCACATCGTAGGGCACCGGGCGCAATTGGGCGTCGCCGCCCAACCCTATCTCGGACAATGCCGATACCATAGCGCAGCTACCTCTTCGGTTATAGCAAAACTAAAACTAAACTCTAAATCTCTAAAAATTACTCTACTCTTTGCTACGCCTCGAGTTGTAGCCGCCAGTAAAGTTCAGTTATGAATTAGACCATAATTACGATGGACAAATTTCTTCGGACAAATTTCTTCGTTCTTCTAATTCATAATTCAAAACTCATAATTCATAATTCCGTTAGCTGGGGTTAGCTTCTACCTCTTCTTCGGCCTGCTCCTCGGAGGGTGTATCGTCCGCGACGGGCGCAACCTCATCTGATGCCGGAGTATCATTATTTGTCTGCATACTAAGAGTCGTATCGCCTGATGCCTTTGTGGCTTTGCCGTGAGCACCAGCGGCTTCGGGGGCGACTTCAACGTTGAAGCTGGCTGTAATCCCACTACCGAAGTCGGCGGTGGCGGTATATGTGCCTGTGCGGTGGATCGTCTCACCAATTTCGATCTTGCGGCGGTCTACCTCTATGCCGTGCTGGGACATCATAGCGTCCGCCACGTCGTTCGGTGTCACCGAGCCATAGAGTCTGTTCTCAGAGCCGACGCGAGCGCGGATGATAACGGTTTTGCCTTCGACATTGGATGCCTGGCCCTGTACCTGCTCGCGTGCTTTGTTGGCGCGCTTGGCATAGACTTCAGCCTGCGACTCGGCCTGTTTGACGGAGCTGCGAGTGGCAATCACCGCCATGTTGCGTGGTAGAAGGAAGTTGCGGGCGTAGCCGTCGGCAACCTCCTTGATTGTGCCTGGTTCGCCCAGACCCGGAACCGGCTGGGTCAAAATTACTTTCATATTTGGTACTTTCCCTTTACGTGATGTCAAGGGGTAAATCCTTGCGTCGCATTATACCACAAGGCTTTAGGGCAACAAGAAATGCACGGTCGTTCCACGCATTCTACACAGTAACGGTAGGCTTATCGTGCGTATCCTATTTCCACAGGCGGCACAGGGACACGTTTCCTCGTATTCACCAGCCAGGCAAAGACTACCATACCGAACAGCCATGTCGCCAATATTACAGGCGCCCAGCTATGTGAGATGCTGAAGACCACTGAGTAAAGGGCAACAAACATAGCGATGAGCGGAGCGAGAAGCCAGCGCAAGTTGAGCAACAAACCTTGCTCGATGCAAACAAGTGAAGCGCACACCACCCCCATCACCAGGAGCGAGGCGTCGTGCGTATACAGATGGGGGCTGAATAGAACCGCAAGCACCGCAGTCAAGCCGAATCGCGTGGCAATAGGCCAGGGTCTGCGCCATAGCCAAATAGCAGCCCCGACGCTGAGCGCCCAGAAGAACATTGCTAGCTGGATGCTCAGCTCCGGTCCAATGCCGCTAACAGTAAGTAGGCCTCGCAGGTTTGTCATGTCCTTCCCGAAGAAACCCAGGGTATTTATCGATGAAGAAGATACCTGTAGTATATGAATGTAGGACAACACGGATTGAGGTCCTGTGAGCAGAATGGCGGCTCCCCACAGTACAGCCTGAGTCGCACCGACATAGCCCAGAGCCTTCCAGCGCTTCTGCGCCACCAACCCGGCCACCAATAGCACGACTAATTGCGGCTTAAATGCGGATAATGCTATTGCAACTCCCAACTGGCCCCACCGCTCATGCCGCCAACTGACGAATGCCCACCACCAAAGACTGAGCAGTATCAACGACATCTGCCCCATCAGTAGCGCTTCGAATACGGGCACGAAGCTGAACATGGTAATGATTATGGGCGTTGCAGCCACCCCATGCCGATTGTGGAAATAGGACTTAATAGAGAAAGCAAGCCCCAGCAGGATGGCCCACTGAACCGCCACCCAGACGTAATAAGCTTCGGCTGGTCCAAAGAGTGTGAGCGGGCTGAAGAGCATGGCAATATAAGGTGGGTAGTTAAACGGCAGCACGCCGCCCTCGAAGCGGATGTTCCCGGCGAGTCCCGACTGTACATTCGTTTGCACGGAGAGATCGTAAAGCTCCGCGCCTTGCCCGCTCGTGAGAATATGCGCCCCGGTGAGGAACATCGTGAAGTCTTTACCGAAAGGTCCATCGTACATCTGGCGTATAACGTACAGGCTGATCACCAACACCATGAGCATAAGCGAGGCAGCGCGGACAAGCCGTTCCGAGGTGAATCTGGAAGAATTCATCAGTTGTTGGTTCTTATCCAATATCCTACTTGCGCTTGAGTTGCAGCACGCGTCGCGTCTGTCCACCATTCAGCCATGAACTATAGGGGAATGATTGGACTTCAACATAGCCGGGAAGTTTCACATCGCCCACGATGAAGACGGGATCGAGGATCGCATTAGGGGGGAAAGGGACGTTGCTGAAGTCTCCTCCTTTCATGATCTTTTCGACACCTGCGTCATACTGGTACCATCCGGCCCACTCGAAACCGGCATAAATCTGGTGATATGGCACCCCTTGCGCCGCTACTTGCTTGGCGGCTTGCCACTGGACGGCATTGTGTTCTAAGTAATCTCTCTCAGCTAGTAGGCAGAAAAGGGCTAGGGGAACTACGAATACCCATCGCCATTTCTGCTGGTGCCCCTGCGCGTCTAGGTGGCTGATGCGTCGCAAAGCCGCAACCATGAATATCACTAGCACTGGCAGCATGTAGCGGTCAAAGAGTAATGTGCTAGCTATTAGCACGACTGCTGCCACAGCTAGCGCGAATAAGTAGAACATAAGTACAGGCTCTTCCTCACGTATCCTCCAGGGTCGCTTTCGCAGCCATTCTGAGAGGCGCTCAACACAAGCAGTAATACAGAGAGACAGAGAAAGCACACCCAGTAGACCGACAATAGACCATACCCATTCGCCCCATAGAAGCGTCTTATAGAGATTACCCATGACGAAGCCGGTATGATCTACTATGTTGCCCATAGCAGGCAGCGCACTTCCCGTTAGCTGGATGGTCCTGACTAGGAAAAAGCAATGAAGTAACAAAAGAGGAAGGGCAAAGAGCGGTCGGCGCACTCGCCACAATAGCGGCATCGTGCCTAGACCCGGCACAATCAGCATCAATGCAATACCCTCAATTCGCCCGGCTATGTAACTACCCGGGTCGCCCATGGCTCCTGACAGTCTGTCATTTACCCAAATTGAGACCAATTGCACAGGCTGCCCACGCTCCCAAATTGCATAGCCGACTAAAGCAACTAATGGTATCAGCGAAATAGCGACTGCCCTCTTCCATGTCCAAAGTCGTCCCCACCATAAGTGGACAAGGGCAGGCCCTATAAGCAACAGGCCAAACTGCCTTGTAAGGTATGCCAGTGCAACCATCATACTCCCCAACCAGAACCAGCTGTCACCCTTACCCTGCATGCCACGCAAATAAAAGAGTAAAGCCCCAGTGATGCAGGTAAGGAAGGTAATGTCGGTCATGAAGGTGTAGCTAAGGTTGAAGTAGATAGGGTTGAACGCAAGGAGGGCAACTCCCAGGAGCGCATAACCAGGAGAAACAGCGAGATGGCGCAATAACAAATAAAACAGAACCAGACCAACGAGGCTCATTACCAAATTCGCTACTGTTACTGTAGTGAAGGTGTAGCCGAACATGGCGGAGAACAAGGCACCCCAGGCGATATGGCTGAAAGCAAACGCTTGAGACCAATCG
>JBBRVL010000150.1:0-8670 GCA_038246925.1 Chloroflexia bacterium | reverse complement strand
GTCCTCCAGGAGATGCAGGTCAAGTTCGGCTACATCACCCAGGATGCCGTGCAGCAGATGTCGGAGGAGCTTGGGCTTAAGGCCGCCGATGTTTACGGCGTGGTTACCTTCTACTCCTTCTTCCGCTACACGCCGAGGGCCGGACATGTTATTATGTCGTGCGAAGGCACGGGCTGTTATGTACTGGGCGCTGCCAGAGTGCGTGAGGCAATCGAGAACCGCCTCAACGTCGGCCCCGGCGATACCTCGGCAGATGGTGTTTTCACCTTCGAGCCGCAATCGATCTGCCTGGGCGCGTGCGACCTCGGCCCTCTGGTAGATATAGAAGGCACGTTCTATACGCGGGTCACGTCTGAGAAGATGGACGCCATCCTGACCCAGTGGTACGAGGCAGGGGACGACAAGCCGGTGGGCGATAACCTGACGGGCGGGCACAGGCCCCATTACGAGGAGAATTACGGCTTCGGTCCGACCTCGGACGAGCTTTACGAGGGGTACGAGGTGGTACGCTTCATGCCGCAAGGGGTGGGAAGCGCAGCATCGGCCACGCAGGTATCACCCCAGGTAGAAGACAGGATACAGAACACCCCTCCCACGCCACAGGGCGGCGGGCATGAGCGAAGCGGGGGTGGTTCGGAGAACAAGAGCTAAAAAAGCACCGAACAGGCTGGCCACTTTTGATGCACAATAGAGCGGAGCCATAAATGAGTGAAGCAGCACACTATTACCCTATAGACGTCACGCAGCGCACGCAGGTCACGCGCGAGCAGTTTGAGGCACGCCAACAGGCGGCACGTCAGCGTTGGCGAGCTACTATGACACAGGCCGACGTGCCGGTGATCATAGTGCCATGGGGATCATCCTCCGTATCGCACGGCGCGGTTAGCACCTTTGAAGCTATCCGCGATTGGGTGGCCGAGAATGGCGTGCGGGCCATCATACGCCGGGCTGGGCCTATGGGCACCGATTATCTCGAGCCGCAAGTAGACATCATCGTGCCTGGTCAACCTCGCATATCATACGCGCATATCACAGCCGACAAAGTACCTGACCTGCTTGAAAGCGTGCTCCGCCGGAATGACATGCGCCCCGACCTCGCGGTATGCATTTACGGCACCGACGAGTGGGACGGCGCGGAGCTTGGCATCAAAGGCATACCTGCGGCCCGCGAGCTTGACTTCTGGAAGCTTCAGCAGCGTATTGTGGCCCGCAACCTCGGCTACATTGACCCAGAATCGATAGACGACTACATCGCCAGGGGCGGCTACGAGGCGTTCAAGCGCGTGCTTGGCATGACCCCGGATGATGTTATCCAGCTTGTGACTGATGCTAACCTGCGAGGTCGAGGAGGCGCGGGCTTCCCCGCTGGCGTAAAATGGGCAGGTGGGCGCAAGGCACGGAAGACGCCCAAATACGTCATCTGTAACGCCCACGAGGGTGAGCCTAACGTGTTCAAAGACCGCCGTCTTCTTGAGGGCGACCCGCACTTAGTCCTTGAAGGGATGATGATCCAATGCTTCGCGGTCGGCACACCGTGGGCGTACTTCTATGTCGGCGACGAGTACCCTCTGGCTATTCATCGGACGAAGATTGCCGTTCAGCAGGCGTACGCGGCAGGTTTGTTGGGTGATAACATCATGGGCAGCGGTTTCTCATGCCATGTCGATGTGCAGATGGGTGGTGGGGCGTACATTTCAGGCGAGGCATCGGCCCTCATGTTCGGCATCGAGGGTAAGCGCGCCATGCCTCGCACCAAGCCTCCCCGCTCGGTAGAGGCCGGTCTGTTCAATCTGCCTACGGTCGTGAATAACGTCGAGACTATGGCCTGCGTGCCGCCCATAATAATACACGGCCCGCAGTGGTTCATGGGCATCGGCACCGAGAAGAGCAAGGGCACCAAGCTATTCACGCTCATGGGATCGGTCAATCAGATAGGGATGTACGAGTTGCCCCTGGGACGAACGATGCGCGAACTTGTCTACACCTGTGGCGGCGGCTGCATGGACGGCCACCCATTCAAGGCGATCCAGACGGGTGGTCCCTCCGGCGGCTGCCTGGCAGAAGAGCACCTCGACTTGATCATGGACTTCGACTCGCTTGACAAGTACGGCGGTACGATGGGCTCGGGCGGCTACGTCGTATATGATGATCGCACCTGCATAGTTGATATGAGCCGCTATTTTGGACGGTTCAATCGCTATCAGTCGTGCGGCAAGTGCGTACCCTGCCGGGTCGGGACCAAGAATCTGCTCCACATGGTAGACCGCGTGGCGCTCGGCGGTGGTAAGCCGGAGGACATCCCGATCATGCAGAAGTGGAGCGACCATGTAGTAGAGATGTCGCTCTGCGGCCTCGGCCAGACCGCGCCCCTGCCGCTTTTGGGGGGGTTCCGTTACTTCATGGACGAGTTCATGGAGCACATCAACCAGAAGCATTGCAGAGCCGGGATGTGCGATGTGCTTGTAGCGCGTGAGAGAGCGGCCAGCGAGCAGGTGCAGCCCGGCTGGATCGAGGAGCGTTTCCTCCCCGCGCGCATAGGCGAACGTTACCGCCAGCAGTTAGGCGCAATCAACCAGAACGGCGGCAGTGGCAACGGCAGTGCGGCTATGTCGAAGGGGAAGACGGTTCGGCGCTAGCACTGCCTGGCTTATAATGGCATTGACAGGAGACAGTGTTTATGAAGGTACTTATAGAAATACAAGAGGAGCTTTTTGACTGGCTGCGCACCGAGGCCAAGAGGCGTAACCTTGAAGACATCGAATCCGTCATCCAGGAGTTACAGCGCGATGAGGAGCGTCGCCGCCGACACGAAGTAGGCAAGCGCATAGACAAGCTGCGTGAGGAGATTTATGCAAAGTATGGAGAGATGCCAGATAGTGTTGAGTTGATCCGAGAAGATCGCCAGCGATAACGGATATTCATGGATACGATTGTGGTAGACAGCAGCGTCGCCATTAAATGGTTTATTGCTGAGGTCCATTCAGACAAGGCTAGACAAATACTCGATGTTTATGAGACTGAAGAGCTTACATTGTTAGCCCCGGACATCATAAATGCTGAAATAGGCAACATTGTCTGGCGAAAGCACACCAAACAAGGTCTGTCAGCAGCCCTCGCCCAGGATGCGATCAGGGAGTTCCAGAAGATCGTATTCACCTTCATACCAACCGCTGACTTACTTAGTCAAGCATACCAACTGGCGGTCACTCATAATTGCACTGTGTATGACGCGCTTTATCTGGCACTCAGCATACGCGAAAGCTGCCGTCTTGCTACTGCGGATGAAGAGTTGGTAAGAGCAGTCGGCGGCACCTTTCCAAATGTGGTTCTGCTGGCGAATTGGCATTAGCAGGGGCGGAGCATTGGCAATAGTTATCAAATCCTTCGATGCGGTAAGAGATGAACATTCACGAGTTCTCATCTTGGGCACGGCCCCTGGCCGGGAGTCACTAGACTTAGAAGAGTATTATGCGGGCCGCAACAATGAGTTTTGGCCAACTATATACTCGATCTTTGATTTAGAGCCTGCTGAAACGTATCCTGAACGGAAAGCGTTCTTATTGCAGAAGAATATAGCCATCTGGGATGTTGCCAGGGAGTGTACGAGAGAAGGAAGTAGTGACCGCAGGCTTAGAAATGTGAGTGCCAATAATTTCACTGGGGTTCTTGACGAACCTACTAACATCAAATGTGTTTGTTTCAATGGGCAAAAAGCTCTAAGTCTGTTCATGGGGTGCATAGGCCTGAAGTGGTCCTCCGTCTCTTACATTCTATTACCATCCACAAATGGTGCCAGCTCAATGCATGTTGAGTTGAAAAAACAATTCTGGAAAGCAACTCTAAAACCCTTTCTAAATACGAAATAATTTCAGGAGCGAACATGGCAGACGCCAAGCAAATAACAGTAAATATAGATGGCATCAAGGTGCAGGTCCCCGACAGCACTTATGTGTGGGATGCCTGCCGCCAGATGGGTGTGGAGATACCTAACTTCTGCTACATACCGGGTCTACGGGCATATGGCGCTTGCCGCATGTGCGTTGTTGAAGTGTCGGGCCGCAAAGGGTTCGAGCTTGTTACTTCCTGCTCTACCCCGGCCACCGATGGTATGGAAGTGCATACAATCAACGAGCGTATCTGGCAGCAGCGCAACATGGTCATGGAAGCCCTCGATACCGACCACCCAATCGACTGCCCTATCTGCGAGGCAAATGGCGACTGCCGCCTCCAAGATTACGGCTATGAGTACGCTGTGACAGGCACTGACACTCGCCGCCCCAAGATCATGCGCCCTGAAGAGCGGCTCTCCCCCGCTATCGAGATCGACCGCGACCGTTGCGTGGTATGCGGGCGTTGCGTGCGCGAGTGCGATGAGAATATCGGTGCTGTTGCCCTTGCCTTCGTCGAGCGCGGCGTGGAGACCCTGATTGACGCGCCGTTTGGTAGGTCGCTCCTGGAGACGCCCTGCGTGTCGTGCGGAATGTGCGTGGAGCTTTGCCCTGTGGGTGCGCTCAAAAGCCGCAACTACAACCCGGACAAGGTAGAGCACCACTGGTGGCAGCGCAAGACCGAAACGACGTGCAATCACTGCTCGGTCGGCTGTACCATCAAGCTCGGCACCACCCGCAACCAGCTTTACGAAGTGCGCTCGGACGACGCCCTCGGCCTCAACGATGGCCGCACCTGTGTCAAGGGCCGCTTCGGCATGGACTATATCAGCTCGAATGACCGCCTCAGCACACCGCTTATCCGGCGTGAGGGTAAGCTGATGCAGGCCACATGGACCGAGGCTCTCGACCTTGTGGCCTCCCGTCTCAACCAGAGCAAAGGGGCGGTAGGGGTAGTAGCGTCTCCAAAGCTCACCAACGAAGAGAACTATCTTTTACAGAAGGTGGCGCGTCTCGGCCTCGCTACGAACAACATCGACTACGAGGGACGCGCCGCCGAAACGCCTGCCCTCCATGTTTTGCAGCAGATGCTAGGCTATGCCGCCCCGACTAACAACCTGATCGATACCCGCCAGAAGGCAGGCTGCGTCCTCACCATCGGCGACAGCATTTACGAGACGCACCCTGTTTACGCCTACCAGCTTCAGCGCATGGTACGACTGACCAACAAGAAGCTGGTCGTTATCAGCCCGCGCTTCACCAAGCTGTGTGATTGGGCTGACCTGTGGCTTGCCCCTCATGCCGGTACAGAGGAGACACTGGTCAACGGCATGGCCCGCGTAATCCTTGATGCCGGCCTTGTTGATAATGCCTTCCTTGACGGTCGTGTTGACAATGGAGCGGCTTATCTTGAATCGATTCGAGTAGCCGATTATTCGCTCGAAGCGGTTAGCCGCAAAACGGGCGTTTCTGAGGGCGACATAGTTGCCGCTGCCTATCTATACTCTACGGGCGGAAGTGAGACCGGGCCGCACAAGCTGTCAGGCTCAACTCACCCAAGCAACTTGCCGCAGAATGGCAGGCAGAACGGATCAAGTGGTATTTCTTATTCCGACCAGATCAAGAGCCATAAGGTAGAAAGGCCGGAAGGCGGCTTCGCACCTTCGACCATCGTGTTCTCAGCGTGGGGGCCATATACCCTCACCCCACGCGCTGTTGCCGCGCTTACCAACCTTACCCTTGCCACAGGCAATATCGGCAAGCCGGGGGCCGGTATCAACCCACTTGTGTCTGACGCAAACTCGCTTGGTGCGAACGACATGGGTGCGCAGCCATCTTACTTCCCCGGCTATCGGCCCGTGAACGCCGACAACGCCCGCGAGATGGAAGAGCTTTGGACCGTGAGCATGGACCGCGCTGTCCCTGAGATACCCGCCGAGCCTGGCCTGAGCCTCGCCGCGATGCTGGCAGCCGCCTGGGACGGCGAGCTACAGGCGATGTGGGTGGTCGGTGCGAACCCGGTGATCGGCCTCGATGAAGCCAAGAGCAGCAGTGTGCGAGAGGCTCTACAAAAGCTCGACTTCCTTGTGGTGCAGGATATGTTCATGAACGAGACTGCCGAGCTTGCCGACGTTATCCTGCCTGTCTCTTCTTACGCTGAAAAAGAAGGCACATTCACAAACGCCGAGCGGCGCGTGCAAAGAGTCCGCCAGGCAATGGAGCCGGTCGGCGCGACCAAGCCTGACCTGGAAATAATCGCTTCGATTGGTGAGCGATTTGGAGTGCCTCTGCCCGCCGTCAGGCCAAAGGATGTGCTTGACGAGATCAGTCGTGTGGTACCCACTTACGGCGGCGTCTCCTTCTCCAGGCTCGACATGACCGAGTTCATTGAGGATGTTATCCCAATGCCTGCCGCCGTGTCGTACAAGCAGTTGAAGGTCAAGAGCCTGATGTGGCCTTGTACTGACCGCATGCACCCGGGCACACCCATTCTATATACCGAGTCGTTCGCAACGCCTAGCGGCAAAGCGCAGATGTGGTCGGCCAAGGCTTTGCAATCAGAAACGGCCTCGCCCGGCAAGACTCAGGCCGAGGGTACTCTGCTGGCGACAGTCGGCTTCCCACTCTTCCCTTTCAAGACAGGTACGCTCACTCGCCACAGCAGAGGTATCAGCCGCGTTCAGCCCGATCCTCGGGTCCACCTGAACAGCCGTGATGCGGCCCGCCTCGGCATAGGCGACCAGACTCCGGTGCTCGTTACTATGGACGGTATGGAAGATACAGTTGCCGCTATCTCCTTCGTAGCTGATAATATGCCGGAGGGCAGGGCTTTCCTGGCGATTACTTTGCGGCAGGGAGGCACCAGCGAGACGGTGCGCAAGATGCGCCACACGATAACAAGCGACCTCAGTGGTGAGCGAAAAGCTATACCGATAAGGGTACAGCCCGTGCCGAGCACCGATGGCCGCACGATGCGGGACTTGCAGCCTGTTGCTACCGCGAATCTGCTCGATACAAGCAGACAACCATTATGATAATTACGAATTACGAATTACGATTCACCGCAGAGGCGCAGAGACGCAGAGATTGTTTGTGGTTACGAATTGAAATCCCATCGCTAATTCGTAATTCGTAATTGGAGCGAAGCGACGAAGTAATTCGTAATTTCCCGAAGGGGGAAAGATGGACCTGGTAGATTTCATATTCAAGCTGGTGATGGCGTTCCTGATCCTGAATATCGGCCTCACGGTGGTCGCCTTCCTCGTCTATTTCGAGCGTAAGGTGGCCGCCCATATGCAGGCTCGTCAGGGGCCGAACCGCGCCGGGCCAATCGGCCTGCTGCAAAGCTTCGCCGACCTGATAAAGATGCTCAAGAAAGAGGATACCACCCCCGCCGGGGCCGACAGGTGGGTCTTCTTCCTCGCGCCTATCGTATCGACCTTTGCCGCGCTGGGGGCGCTGGCGTTCATCCCGTTCGGGCCAGGGGTCGGCACGCCCGGCTATATAGACCTCTTCGGGCGTACTACCGACTGGTTTATCGCGGCTGACGTGAACGTTGGCATGATTATCGTGCTCGCTCTATCGTCGCTTGGCGTGTACGGCCTGCTGATGGCGGGCTGGGGCTCGAACAGCAAGTATTCACTCCTGGGCGGCCTTCGTGCGTCGTCGCAGGCTATCAGCTATGAGATCACCCTCGGTATCTCACTGGTGGGCGTGTTCCTGCTCAGCGGCTCGCTAAGCCTGGGTGGGATTACGATGGCGCAACACCCATACCTGCACCCGGCGGGCACTCCCGGCCTGTGGTTCATCCTGCTCCAGCCGGTGGCCTTTATGACATTTCTTACGTCAGCCATCGCCGAGACCAACCGCACACCGTTCGACCTGCCGGAGGCCGAGTCGGAGCTTGTGGGAGGTTATCACACCGAGTACAGCGGCATTCGCTTCGGCCTGTTCTTCCTAAGCGAATACATAGCGATGCTCACGGTCTCCGCCGTGACCGCAGTCTGCTTCCTGGGCGGGTGGATTTCCCCTTTCGAGGCCTTGATAGCGGGAACTGACATCCCATTCATCTCCGGGCTGCTTGGCTCCGGCCTCCACTGGTTAGTCTTCAAGATAGCGGCCTTCATCTTTATGTATTACTGGCTCCGGTGGACGTTGCCCCGTTTCCGTTACGACCAGCTTATGGGGCTATGCTGGAAGGTGTTCCTGCCAATAATTCTGCTCAATATAATGGTTATCGCTGTACTGAAACTGATCTTCTTCCCACCCCCTCCGGCAGGCACTGACATGAGCCAATATCTTGCGTCTTACGACCCACTCTACTGGTGGATAATGGCGGCGGTGCAGGTAGCGCTCGGTATCCTGGCTCTCTTCGGATTCTCGCGGCTCGCCGGTATGGGGTGGTTCGGTAAGGCGGAGCGTGCTGTGCTGGTCGACCGCCAGGTTATCCTGGTGCGCAACGTACATGGCGGACGTGGCACCATCGAGGGAGAGGCAAGGTCAATAAAGCCATAAAGCGGGAAGGTTGTCCCGCGCTTCACAAAACGAAGCTAAGAGGATGTTTAATAATGAACAAAATAGAGGGACAAGCAGACGTCTATCTTTGTCATTCTGAGCGCAGCGAAGAATCAGTCCTCTTAGCACTGACTCCCCGAAGTGATTCTTCGCTGCGCTCAGAATGACAGATCTAACTTTTCATCTTTCCCCAATAATTAAACACTCACTAGAATAATTCATAATTCAAAACTCACAATTCACACATGGTAGGAGTTCTCAACAGATG
>JBBRVL010000149.1:0-8671 GCA_038246925.1 Chloroflexia bacterium | reverse complement strand
GAGAGAGCCTCACAGCTCCCTCCCTTGAACAATTCGTAATTCGTAATTCGTAATTTCTACCTTTCGTGCTCCCCATAAAGCATCTGCCTGATAGTCAGCACTTCCTGCCTCATCTGATTGTCACTCTCCACCAGGTTCTCGATCTTCTCATAAGAGTGCATAGCCGTCGTATGGTCCCTCTTCCCGAAGTACCCCGCGATCTGAATAAAGGGCAGCTCCACTTCCTCCCTCATCAGGTACATAGCAATCTGCCTCGGCACCAGCACCTCGCGGCTCCTCGACCCCGTCTTCAAGTCCTCAGGCTCCAGGTTGAAGAAGCTCGACACCGTCTCCACGATCCGCTCAGCATTGACCGGTCTTCTCCTCGAATTAGCCGCCAGATCACTCAACGAAGCCGCAGCCAGGTCCACCGTGATATGCGTATTATTCAACTGAGCATACGCCACGATCCTGTTCAGCGCCCCCTCAAGCTCCCGGATATTGCTCTGCACCTTCCGAGCGATAAAGTCGATCACATCCGTAGGCACCGATACCGCCAGCGACCCCGCCTTCGCCCGCAAAATAGCGATCCTCGTCTCCAAATCAGGCGGCTGTATATCAGCAATCAACCCCCACTCAAACCTAGACCGCAGCCTCTCCTCAAGCGTCAAGATAGCCTTCGGAGGCCGGTCGCTAGTCATCACCACCTGCTTGTTCGCCCCATGCAAAGCGTTGAACGTGTGGAAGAACTCTTCCTGCGTGCTCTCCTTCCCCGCGATAAACTGGATATCGTCGATAAGCAGCACGTCCACCGATCTGTACATGTTGCGGAAATTCTCATTCCGCTGGTCCCGGATAGCGTTGATCAGATCGTTCGTAAACTTCTCCGAAGAAAGGTACATCACCTTGATCCCCGGTATCCGCTTCATCACATCATGCCCGATAGCATGCAGAAGGTGCGTCTTGCCAAGCCCAGCGCCACCGTACAGGAACAACGGGTTGTAAGCCCCCGCTGGCCTCTCCGCCACCGCTCGACTCGCCGCGTTAGCAAGCTGGTTGCTCTTCCCCACCACGAACCGCTCGAAGATATATTTCGGGTTCAGCATCGAAGCCTCTTCCATAGGCATCTCAAACTGGAATGCAGACCCACCACTGTTCCTCTTCACCGAAGATATAGGCACCCCGGCGCTCGGCCTGTTGTTCCCCGTAACGCCCGTCCCGCCCCTGCTTATAGAAGTAATATTGCTGGCCTGTTGCTGGCCGAACGTCGCATTGCCTGACGGCTGAGCAGGCGCTTCCCTTCCTGGGTGAAGCTGCTTGGGAGCCTGCTGGTCCGTAGTCGACTGGACCACAGGCATACCGTGTGTCCCCGTCCCCTTCACCGCAAAAGCGTTATGCTCCTGCTCGCCCACAGCGATCTGGTGGTAGCGCGCCTCGGTATCCGTGCCCACGCCCTCCAACGCCTGCAGCGCCCGTCCAGTCTCCCCGCGCCCCAGGTTCTTCACCTCAAAGCGCACGTCAACCTTGTACCCCAGCACATTGTTCAGCGTCTCCGCGATCAGCTTGCTGAACCTGTTCTCCAGCCACTCCTTAGCGAAGTTGCTCGGCACTGCGATAACAACTACATTGTTGCCCTCGAAAGCAGCAATAGAGGTGTTCTTCAGCCATGTCTGAAAACTAGGTCCCGGCACCTTGACCTGTAACTCTCCCAGCGTGGCCTGCCATACTTGCTTGG
This sequence comes from Chloroflexia bacterium, assembly GCA_038246925.1. Taxonomy (GTDB): domain Bacteria; phylum Chloroflexota; class Chloroflexia; order QHBQ01; family JADMIH01; genus JADMIH01. The sequence goes on along the minus strand of JBBRVL010000149.1, from coordinate 6,957 downwards.
CGTTCATGCGGCCTGTCCCTCCTGCAACACTTGTGTCTTCTTCGGTAAATCTCATCGTTCTAGCTTCTGTTGCTCTTCCCGTTCCCGTCGCCCTTAACGTCTTATCGTCCTTACTGGCCCCTAATAAAAATCATGATACCAGCCGAGATGTAAGGAATCAATAACCTTTCCGCCCAAATCCCATAAGCCCGTCTTATACCTTACGCCTGACTAACCTACCCCTGCTGACTTTTCCACATAGCCTGTGCATAAACTTTTGCACATTTCCACCGTCGAGGTGTAAATTTCTACCTCCGAGGTAGCTTACTCTACATGTTGTGCATATGATGATCACACTATACAACATATAGTGCCGGTTTGTCTACCCCTAATTTGGGGTAATACACACATTTCCCCAACGAATCGGGGAATGAGCTTCTCGCGGCTATGCTGTTTAGACACCAGGCTGAGATTGGGACCCAACAAAGGGTTAGCAAGGGGCAAAGCCTCTCGCCGTGCCATCGGAGCTGTTGAGCCGGGGTATACTCCGAAGGCGCTGTTAGAATAATCTACTGAGCAATGCCGAGTCAAGCGTTTTTCTGCGTAATATGTGGAAATCCCCCATAACCTTTTGCTAAGACTTCCATTCGGATGGTATTACAAACATCCGCTAGAACAAATGCTCCATAGCAATAAATCAATATCTGGTATACGTACCCATGTCGCACCACAAGCCTTTCAAATCCGAATAAAACAAGAAGGGTGGCTGCAATGCCACCCTTCTTTTCGTACCTTGATATTTCCTGGAGCTTATGTGAGAGGCTTATCTACCTGTGTCGCACGTTTGCCAGCCATAACCGTCTGGGCCGATCCACCAGCCGCACCCGATATTGACGGCTGCTGCGTCCGTAAGGATGGCATAATGACCAGGGCTGGCCCACCAACCATCAACTACGCTCTGGGCGGTTGGGAAGTTGCACCCTACTACCTCTCCCATTGCGAACCCCGCATATCCGGCCTGCGCAATTCTGTCCCACGGAGAACTGCCGTCGGTGCCTTCATGCTGGCAGAGGCGTGCTGGCCCAATATCGCTCGAGTGTCTCCGAGATGCCTGTGTCAGGCTCATGTTAACTTGCAGTTGGCCGAGACCCATGCTCGCACGTCTCTGATTGATCAAGTCTACAGTCTGCCGTTCCTCAGCACTGAGAACCGTTGAGCTTGACGCGAGATAGATCATCTTGGATATCTGGCCTCGGGTTGCGTTGGTGCCTACACGGAAGCTGCCGTCAGCATAGCCCGATATTGCCCCGTGTGCCACAGCCGTCTCCACGAAGGTGAAGAACGGGCTGTCAGTAGCTACGTCGTTGAAAGTAGGTTGCCCCGGATAAAGGAGAGGCCAACCCTCGGTCAGCACGACTACCTTTGCGATCTGCCCTCTTGTCACGTTGGCGTTCGGGCGGAAGGTGCCGTCGCTGTAGCCTGCGATGATGCCGTGGGCGCGCGCTGTCTCGACGTATGCGTAGAAAGGATTATCGCGCTGTACGTCGGGGAAGCTGGGAGAGGGAGGACTTATCAAAGCCCAACTTTTGGATATAACAATAATCTTCGATAACTGCCCGCGTGTGCTGACGGTGTTGGGGCGGAAGGTGCCGTCGCTGTATCCACCAATCGCGCCCATGCAAAAGAGTGAGCGCACCGCCTCATAGAAATAATCGGTTGGACGTACGTCCGAGAAAGATATAATGCAATTCGTTTCGGGCGCGTCGTTGATGACGCCGCTGGCTTGTGATCCCTCTTTGGCGAATGCCTGGCCTGTTGCTCCGAATTGGAAAAGAGTCGCTACTATGAGGAGCAGAGAGGCAAGGAGCTTGGGGAACCGTAACTTCGAGTTGCGGTGGTTGGTTTTGCTATACATATTACTTTTCCCTCCACTTTATTTTGGGCCTGTATACGTAATTGGGTGTTGAGAAGCCCTAATACAGTTGAGTTGTAAATGTAACGGCACCGGTGTGGTCCGTTAACTGTAGCAAGCCGGGGGCTGAGGGTAAATAGGCTTTTGGTCATGCCTGGTCCGGTACTACTCATCGGCCCATTGGTAGCGTTAGTCCACGTCACAGTCTAAACGCGGTGGCATACAGTAACCAGCGAATAAATACGTATCTTCTCTAATCAAAAAAGCGTAGCGGGAGCTTCTCTAGGCGGCAATTGTTCGTCATGGCGGAAAAGCAATAAGCTCCGTTTCGTGAAGAACGGAGCTTATTGCTTTGAGTTTGCTACTGTTTCGTATTAGTACCGGATAGGAGCCTAATCCTCAGGTGCTACCGTGGGAGCAACCAGGAAGATGACTACATCCCACACTATGTGGCTCACTATTAGAGCGCCTTTAGAGGCCCCAAGAGCAGACATAGCACCCCAGAACGCCCCGGCTACGGTCGCTGCTCCTATGAGAGTGATGTTCCCGGTGACCAGATGCGCTCCACCATAGGCCGCCGTACCTAATGCAGCCCCCGGTATCTTGCCGAACTCCTTCTCCAATCGCTTCTGTACGAGGCCCCGCCAGAAAAGCTCTTCCGCTGGCCCAATTACGAGCGCGAGGCGTGCTGCTAGCTCTCGTTTGTCACGCAACTTACGCAGACCATATATCGCCTCGATATCCGACCCACCCTTTGGCAGTATTATTCTCGCCAGTCTGTCGCCAATCTGGAATATCACGTAAAGTCCACCAGCCGAGCCGATCCCTACGACCACATCCTGTGGCTTGATCCTTGTTTTCCTCAACTCCGGCTCGGATGCAAGTGCAAAGCTACCAAGCACAAGCCCGGTCTTCGTCATCCTTTGCCAGAAGAGCTTACGCGGGCCTCGGAAAGTGAGCGCGAACGCCGCATAAGCCAGCGCCAGCCCTACCAGTAAACTCTTGTCCTTCACCGTGCTCATCTGACCAGACCTACCCCAAAGAGCGCGAAGAGCAGCCCCAGCACGAGCAGAGCGCCGAACAACGCGTGCAGTTGCGCCGTCTCAAGGTCGATCATGGCGATAGCGCGCTGCTGGCCGCTAGCCCCCAGCTCGGAGGAGCGGATCGCTCGTACAAGGAGAGGCATGGAAAGCATCGCCAACAAACTCGCGGTCGGTACAGCACCCACCAACACGGCCAGGGCCAGAGCCAGGTACGCTCCAACCACCAGCGACAGGTAGCCATAGTGTGCCACGTTGCGCCCGAACTTGATAGATAGTGTTGTCATGCCGGATCGCGCATCGTCGCTGATGTCGCGCCACTCATTACCGTGCAAAATAGCTGCAACCAACAACCCAACAGGTACGCTCACGGCCAGCGCCGCCCAGCTAAACGCTCCGGCGATGGCATAGTACGCACCTAGCACCATCAGCGGTCCCATCAGCACAAAGACGAGCGGCACACCGAGCGCCCGGTACTTGTATTGAAGAGGAGGAGCCGTATAGCCGAACCCGCCCGCCAAACCTGCCAGCCCGAGCGCCAGGAGAGGCAGCCCACGAACATATATCAGGTAGACACCTACCAACGCAGAGATAGCAAAGGCCGCAAACGCCAGGCTGAATGCCTCTCGCTTGCTGAGCCGTCCCTTGAGCAGCGCGTGGCTCGCTCTGGGTGACGTTATGGTATCGACCCCCTTGCGTACATCATAAATCTCGTTGATAACGTTCGTGCCTATATGTAGGAAGAGGGATGCAATCGCGGTCAATATGAACAACGGCCAAGTGAACAGCCCATCCAGCGCCGCCAGCGCACCTGCAGCCGCAACAGGCACCATCGAAGCTGTAAAGCTGAAAGGTCGCACTACTTCCGACCAGGCACTCAAGCGTCGCGCTAACTTCGAGCCAAGTCCCATCTGGCGATCATCTGCTAATCCAATGCTGGTTGCCGCTTCCTCGGCTCCATCGGATAGGCCTGCTGACACGGATACAGGCTCAGATGCATTGCTCGTCACTCGCTGTATCTGCGAGCCGTAGAGCACAGCCGCGTCCAGTATCGAGGCTATCTGATCGTCATTCTGCACAACGGGCTGAAATACTGGCACGTCCATACCCGCCTCGTGGTACTGCCACGCTTTGGCCGCTACATCCTCTCTGGTGCCGCAGAGCATGAACGCATCGAGCATCTCGTCAGGGATCAGGCCCGCCGCCTGATGGTAGTCTTCCGCGCGCCAGGCTGCCATGATCTTGTCTCTCAACTCCTTGTCGAAGCCTGTCTGCTGGAGCGAGAAGTCACTCAGCACGCTCATCATGTAGATGACAAACGGCTCGCGTTTAGCTCTGTTGAGTGCTTCCCTGCGTGTCTTGTCTACCAGCGTCAGAAGGTATCCCGATGTCTCCACCGCATCGGCTTGCCTCCCCGCGGCAAGCGCCGCCGCCTTTATCTTCGGCAGCATTCTCTTCAGGTTAGCTATAGACTCGGCCGGTCGCGCCAGGTAGCCGTCAGCCTTCTGCCCCGCCAACTCTAGGAAAGCCGTGCGGTAGGCCGCGATAAAGATCGGCACCTTGTGCACAGGAGGGAACATCGGCTGGATGGGGGGCAAACCAGGCGTAGCCGATGGGATGCGCTCTCCGGCCCACAGCGCCTTCATGGTGTCTATCGACTTGCTGACACCCTCTACTCCACCTTCGGGCGTGTAGGGGATGCCCATTTGCGCCAACCGCAGCGGCAGCCCGGTCCCCATGCCGAGGACGATGCGGCCCGGTGCCATCTCGTCAAGCGCACTTACCGTCATCGCCACCAGCACAGGGTGCCTGGTAAACGGGTTGAGCGCGCCTAACGCCACCGTTATCTCAGGTACATGAGACGCGATAGCCGAGGCATACGTAACCGCGTCGCGCTCGAAATAGGAGTCATGTACCCACACCGAATCAAGCCCACGCCGCCGCGCGTCATCAGCATAGCGGATAACATCCTCTACATCGCCCCGCGCCGCCAATCCGATCCCAACCCTTTGCGCTAATCTAGCCATCATATGCTCCTTTGTCTAAGCGATGACCATATCAACTTGTGATTTATGTCACAATCTATTCTATCAGGCTATGCTGATTCTGTCAATAGATGGGCTAAGCATCCCCTGATTCCCGAGTACCAGTCCTATTTAATGTACGTGCCCCTTCTTCACTCGGTTGTAATGTCTTTTCGCCTTGGCGCGGTTGCCGCAATCGCTCATGTCACACCATCTGCGGCTGCCGTTGCGGCTTGTATCAACAAAGAGCCAGCCGCAGTCATCCGATCCGCACGTTTTCACGCGTTCAAGTTCATGTGATGTCAGTAGATCGGCTGCCGACCTGGCAATGGGCCACGTCATTTGGTCCAATGCATCGCTTTCCTCCCAACGCCAGGCGAATCCGCCCGGTAGCGGTTCTATCCTGGCATGGGTCATTGCCTCCGCCAGCTTCTTATTGAACTTTTGTATATCTACTTTTGCCGGCGTATGCTCCTCAGCCACAGCCGCGAATATCCTGTATATAACCTCCCTGAGTTTGGTCGCCTCCTTCAAAGCCGTCTCTGCTTCGCCAGGATTGCGCTTTGCCTTTTCAATCAACCTACTCTCGTCCTCTGCTTGGAGCAGATCAGCCTGCCGGCTCCATGCTACCAGGTCTCGGTAGGTTGAAAACTTGTCCCTCATCTCCCCGCTCCTCCGCGCGTTGACCGTGTTGGTGAAGTCGATACTAAGGTTGCCGCCCACGAATGAGTATGTAGGCGCTTCTATGATGCTTTCCATATTTGCTTCTCCTGGTGAGAAAATTGACCTTATATAACCAGTAATTGCCTATTGCCAGGTTAGAAAAATGGATGTATAATATAACCAGTAAACTGATTATAGACGGTTATAACAGGAAAGTCAAGAGGTCTGCTAAATTTGCTGTCATAATCGTATAGAAAAGGAGGCAGAAAGTGTTGAATTGGTATGCGGATCAGATTATTGAACAGCACAACGAGCGGGTCAGAAGGGCACTCAAACAGTACGCTATCAACCAGGCACTAGCAGTCCCACACAAGCCTGCTTTGCGTACTCGCACATTTGTCTGGATCGGTGACCACTTAGTGAGGTGGGGACATAGGCTTCAGGCACGTAGCAACAAACCATCACCTTCGCTTGGCACTTATATAGGCAACCATCGGTAAAACGAGATTCTGCTTACGCGCCAGGGTGCGCATCTACACAAGGAGGACCACAATGGAATGGACACTCATACTTATAGGCTTATTGCTATTCGACTGGGCAGCATTACGCTGGGGGACGGACAGTTGCGAAGGGCTTGACAGCCCCGAATGGGAGCGCCGTCGCAACTGGCGAGGCTTCAGCCGCTAACTTACCATATCGCTTCCCTCCAACGACAAAGGCGCACCCAGGATAAGGTGCGCCTTCTCTATCTGGCTAACAATCTAACAACTGAACATTGGCGGGGGTGCATGGGAGTCGAACCCACCTGAGCCACGTGAATGACACACAGCAGTTTTGAAGACTGTGAAGCCCACCGGGACCTATCCACCCCCAGGAATTGACCTCTTAAGGATACGAAACGCCTGCCTTACGCGTCAAGCCGCATCGTCTATTCCCCGCGCGCATCCTTAGCATTCAGTAGGCTCTCCAAGAACACCAGCGGCTCCCAACCCCTCTGCTGCCATTCCCTGAAATCGTGCCCCATGCGCGAGGCCACAGCATACGCCATGCGAGTCGCAAGTTCCTGGCCCCTGTCCCACGCTATCTCGCGCCTGTGTACACGCGCAAGCAGTTCGCGGATGAGCCTCAGGTCCTCATGCGTTACATCTCGAAGGGACACTCCCGGTAGAGGATCAGGCCGGATGGGGGTGCTAATCATAGGTTGTGGGTTGGGCGTAGTATAAGTCGAGTACACGCTTGATGCAGGCAGCGACGACTCAGGCACGCGCACGTTTTGTAGTCGGATGTCTTCTCCCTCGCGTATCACGATAGTGCCCGCCGCAAAGTCCCCCAGCCGCCT
>JBBRVL010000148.1:0-8678 GCA_038246925.1 Chloroflexia bacterium | reverse complement strand
CTTCTTTGCGTTCTTTGTGATTGAATTGTCTTGCTCCACCTTCCTCTGCGTAAGGTGAGGTGGTAATTTTTCCACCTGTGAGCTAGAGAAAGACAATGAGCGCCGCATACCAAGCCCTTTTCCGGGGCGGAGAAACCGAGCGTTAATGCCAGCAGCACGGTCCTGCATTCGGAGCATTTCTTATAGCTTTAGTATGAGGTCCGGTTACAGGAGAGGTACTATATGATTTAGGCGCATACCGCTCACGTCTCCGTGTGAATGATCTCAAGCTCCTCGGCATCCTGGCCGCGTTTGGACCTGCCTATCAGTCCTATCACCATATCGTCGGGCACGTTGTCACCCTCAAATTCGTCTGAGCCGACATACGTGAGGATGTCGGGGTGGTGGCACGTGACTACCCAACCTGGATCGTCACGCAGATGGACCACGTCGAAGTCGGCGGAAGGCGTGCCGATCTGGACCGGCCCCCACTCTTTCATGAGGGCGGTTGCCTGTGACCCTAAATCGGCAACAGTGCTGGTCAGGATAACGCAAGTGCCGTGCTTGAACAGCACCCATGATTTACCCCCACCCACTATGATCTTGCGCCAGGTTTCGATAAGAAGGTCGTGCTCTTCGCTCATTGCATCTCCTCAGCCATGTATTAATCCAACGTGCGTATTTGCGACGCCAATATACCAGCAAGGGAATAGTGGCACAAGAGATGAGATAGCTGCTACTGCAGCCCTACTCGCTTACGTGACACCGATTCTTATTCCCAAGCGGTAACGAGGGGATATTATCAACCTGTCGCCTGTGGTATTATCAAACTCCAAGATCAATTGCTAGAGATGATTACGAGTTTCTACATCTAAAATGGAGCAAGATGGAGCATATAGGTAACACAAATGAATACATCCAGTCCAACCAAAAGCTGTGGGACCGGTGGACTGATCTGCATGAGAAGTCGGAGATGTACGACGTAGCAGGCTTCAAGGCTGATGGGTCGCGCCTGGGCCAGATCGAGCGTGAGGAGCTTGGGGACGTGGCGGGCAAGTCACTACTGCATTTGCAGTGTCACTTCGGGCTAGATACCCTGTCGTGGGCTGGCCTCGGCGCAGTCGTTACGGGGGTAGATTTCTCGGAGAAGTCCATTGTTCTCGCCAGGTCGTTGAGCACGGAGCTAGGGGTTGATGCCACCTTCGTTCACTCGGATATCTACGACCTGCCCAATAACCTCACCGGGCAGTTCGATATAGTCTTCACTTCCCACGGGGTGCTCTGGTGGCTTCCCGATATAGTGGGGTGGGCCAGGGTTGTGTCGCACTTCCTGAAGCCGGGCGGCACCTTCCTCGTAGTGGACAGCCATCCCTTCGCATCGGTCTTCGACAATGACCATCCCACCGAGTTGAAAGTGAAGTATCCTTATTTCCCCACATCTGAGCCGCTCAGGTTCGAGGTGCAAGGCTCGTACGCTGCCGCAGACCCGGGCTACCAGGGCGTGGAATATGGCTGGACCCACAGCATGAGCGAATACGTCAATGCTCTTATTGAGGCCGGCTTACAGATCGAGTCATTGCGTGAGTTCCCTTTCCTGTCATGGAAGATGTTCCCATTCATGGAGGAAGGGACAGACGGCCGGTGGCGGCTGCCGAGCGAGATGGGAGAGCTACCGCTTATGTTTTCACTACGTGCCAGGAAGGTCGGATAGATGGAAAAGAGCGACGTGAACAGAATCTATCCAGATTGGCTCTCAGCGACGCTGGCATCCGATGCAACGGAGGGGCGCGGCGTGCTACCCTATTGGATAAAGTCTCTGCAACAGGGCACTCGTCTTGTTGGTTCTGCGTTCGTAATACTGGCTTGCGAGGACGACAACCAGGCTTTGCGGGTGGCGATGGCAAGCCCGTTCCCTCCAGGCTGCGTGCTGGTGGTCGGTGGACATAGCACCTCACGCACAGCGGTTATGGGCGACCTGATGGCGATGGAGTTACAGCAAGCAGGCGTAGCGGGCCTTATCACCGACGGGCTGGTGCGCGACTCGGCGGAAATACGTGCCCTCGGTTTTCCGGTATGGTGCAGGGGGACAACTCCTACTGCCTCCGGCAAGCACAATCCTGGTGTGGTTGGCGGCGCTGTTACTATAGGCGGCGCATTGGTGCGGGATGGTGACCTGGTGGTAGCAGACGATAACGGCGTGGTGATCTGGGCTCGGGAGGAATACAATCAACTGCTCGCAAAGGCACAAATTAGACTCAATTCTGACAACGCACGCCTGGCAAGGCTTCGCTCGGCGGCAGAGCGGGGTGATGGAGGTAACTGATGGTGTTTTCAGTCGCAGTAATATCGGACATCCATGGTAACTGCTACGCACTCGATACCATCCTGGCAGACCTGCGCAAGCACCCTGCCGACCAAATCGTCTGCCTGGGAGATGCTGTGCAGGGTGGAGCTCAACCCGCTCAGACTGTGGCCCGATTGCGCGAGCTGAACTGCCCTATCGTGATGGGGAACGCAGATGCCTGGCTTCTCACCGGGGAAGTTACAAACAGCTTTGAACAGGTCAACCAGAAGCAGATGGAGGCGCGGGAATGGGCGCTCACCCAGCTGTCGGGCGGCGACCGCAGCTTCATCGAAAGCTTCCAGCCCACAGTCGAGATATCACTCGGTGGTACTGGTCTGCTTTTTTGCTTCCACGGCTCTCCTACCTCCTTTGACGACATCATCTTGCCTGATACGCCCGAAGAGGAAGTCCAGGGTCTGCTGGCAAGCTATCTGCCCTCCATCATGACGGGCGGCCACACCCACACGCAGTTCGTGCGCCGCCTGGGCGATACCGCGTTCTTCTTCAATCCGGGCAGCGTCGGCGTGGCCTACAATCGCTACCTCCCTGATGACAGCTTCCATCTTGACGCCTGGGCGGAGTACGCCGTCCTGTTAGTTGAAGATGGGCGCATCGGGTTGGAGTTCAGGCGGGTGCCTTTCGATTTCGACGAATTCGCCCGGATCGCACTCTCCAGCGGCAGGCCAAATGGCGAGGAGTTCGTGGCGCAGTACAGGCCATAACGGTCCTTACTAATAGTTGCTTCTCGATATTGCAACTCATTTGTGCAGGGAGTGGCTAAAAGAGAAGAGGAAATAATGTAGGGGCGGACCTGTGTGTCCGCCCTCTACTGGCGCATCCCAGGCAAGGGCGGACACACGGGTCCGCCCCTACATCTACATCTGCCTTTTTCGCCACTCCCTTAGTGCAAAACTCATTGTATGGATAGAACATTAGTGCTACAATAGGTGCATCCAGGTAGAGGCAACGACCTCGTCATTTTGCTTGGCTAACACCCATTAGACAGGAGGGTATTTTGTCATGGCACTTACAGGTATACAATCGGTCTCAGTCTATGTTAGCGATGTAGATAAGGCGCTCGATTTCTATATGAATAAGTTAGGCTTCGAGAAGCATATGGACGCGCCACTTGGCCCGGATACAGACCTACGCTGGGTTACTGTCGCACCGCCCGGCTCGCCTACAGAACTTGTGCTCGTCAAGGGTTACGCCGAATGGTCACCTGAACGGGTAGGCAAGTTTGCCGGCTTCGTCTACAATGTGGAGGACATCGAGGGCACGTTCGCTGAGTTCAAGGCAAAGGGAGTTGACATAATTGAAGAGCCTATAAAGCAGCCCTGGGGCACTCAAGGCCAGTTCAAAGACCAGGACGGCAACAGCTTCGTAGTCACGGCGTGAAGCTGAACGGGTGTAATCAGTGGTGTATCCAAAGCTAGGAGACCAAATGAGCGGAACGGCTAAGGCAGAAAGCGGCTATCTGGAGACAAACGGGGCGAAGCTCTATTACGAGGTTGTAGGGGAGGGCCATCCGGTCGTGCTCCTCCACGCGGGCGTCGCTGATCACACTATGTGGGAAGACCAGATGGAGCCTTTCACGAAGAAGTACCGGGTGATACGCTACGACACGCGCGGGTTCGGCAAGTCCACAACTGAGAATGTTGAGTACTCCGACCGCCAGGACCTTTACGACCTACTGAAGCATCTGGGTGTCGAAAAAGCGCACCTGATTGGCGTGTCGCGGAGCGGCCAGATTGCAACTGACTTCACGTTAGAGCACCCTGATATGGTGAGCGCGCTCGTGCCCGTAGCTGCCGGGCTGGGAGGCCTCCAGGGAGAGCCGAACGAAGTAGAAATGGCCTTGTTCGTGGAGTCGGACGCTGCGGAGGAAGCAGGTGATTGGGAGAAGGTCGCCGACCTGGATGTGCGCATCTGGGGAGACGGCCCGGAACAGCCTGAGGGCCGCTTCCCTGAACCTATGCGTGGGAAAATGCGGCAAATGTGCCTGAATACATACATGACAAATACAGTGGAAGCCATACCTCAACCTCTTGAGCCGCGTGCATTCGGGCGCCTCTCAGACATCCAGGTGCCCACCCTTGTTATCTACAGTGACTACGATGTCAGTCCGGTAGCTGACGCTGCCGCCGCGCTTGAGGCCGGGATACAGGGCGCGAAGAGGGTCCTCATTACGGGCACGGCTCACATGATCCCTATGGAGAAGCCGGAGGAGTTCAATAAGATAGTACTCGACTTCCTGTCAGAGGTTGACAGTTCCGCCAGTTAACAGAGGAAGTAGCGGTAATGCTGCCTGTATGTTAGCCTCAAGGCGTGCATCGTTCGTCCCTGGTCCTTCCTGGTGAATGTTCAGAATTGCGGCGGTATAGCCGGTAGTTCACCGAGTTCGCTACGCTCATGGCGCAGAGACGCTGAGGATTTTGTAAAGGGTTTGTGCGTATCTACCGGGCATAACCAGTGACCAGGGACCCACAGCACGAGAGATCAGGAACAACAGCAACCAACCATATTAATCTCTGCGCCATGAGCGTAGCGAACTCGGTGTACCAATATTCACCTCAAATCTGAACACTTACCCTTGTTGACACCGTCGTCAGATGGAGTAAACTTTATAGCAATCGGGCAATAGCGCGCGTCAATTGACAAGGAGGACCAGCATATGGCCAGCGATAAGAGCGATAACACGGAGTACAGGATCGTCAAGATCAATGACGACGGCAAAGACCTTTCACCCAACTCTGAGTGGGGCAACATCAACAAGCTCTCCGAAGATGGCTGGGAGTTCCACGAAGTCCTGGGGTGGAACGTAAACGCGGGCTGGGGCCATCTCCTCTTCCGCCGGGGAGGCGACAGGGATAAAGGCTCGAAAAAAGAAAGCAGCAAGTCCTGATCTCAACAGGCAGAGGCCAGATTTGACACGTGAAACTTGAGGTATAACACTCGAACCTCGAGTCCTAATTCATAACTCAAAACTCATAATTCATAATTCTCCACACCCCTGTCGTGGTTTTCCCCAAGTTATCCGCAACGTCCCCACGAAAATCGCACAAGTCCACATCCCCGTGCTATGATACTTTTATCCCGTACCAGCTATTAGAAACGGAACCCGGAACGCTGTACGCATCTAGTATCGACCAGGAGCACGGCAATGTTACAGGCCTCTACATCTTCCTCACTACCCTCGATCAGCGACCTTCTCACCAGGGGCAAGCAAGCGGCAATGAGCGGTCAGCGCGACCTCGCCCGCGAGATGCTCGCCCACGTCGTCTATCTTGAGCCTGCCAATGCGGAAGGCTGGCTCTGGCTTAGCGGCGTGGTCACTGCACCCGAGCAGGTCCGTTACTGCCTTGAAAGGGCGCTGCGCATCGATCCGGGTAATGCCCGTGCCAAACGCGGCATGGAATGGCTCAACGCTCGACAGGCTGAGATTGATGAAGCCAGAGCGGCCGCCGAGCGTGTCAAGCCCTACTGGCAGACCTCCAAGCCGAAACCGCTACTCAATCTGGTCAAAGGTAACGCTGCTGCCTCGGGCGAGACGCCCCGCAAGGTCGCTAGTTGGACTTCTATGTCGCTCTCGATGCCTAACTCCCGGATGTCGAGGAGTCACGCGCCAACCACCCCGGTGTCAGCCGCTACTATGGAGCGTTTCACCTCCGCACGCCCACCCTTCACCGACCCTGCGTACCGGGCGGATGTACTCGCCGCCGATGAGCTTTCGCCTCGCTTCGTCACGAACCTGGCTTTACATAATATCCTAAAGGCCGTACAGAAGGTAACGGGCGGCGCTGGCCTTTACTCGATGCTCGTTGCCTCCCAGCTGGAGGACGAAAAGAATATCACCCGCGACGCCAGTGAGAACCCGTCCATCAACTACACTCGGTTTAGCGCGTTCGGCGAGGCGATGGAAGACTTCTATAACCACGCCGTCGAGAGTATGCAGATCAAAGTTGGCCGCGAGATGTTCCGCATCGAGTTAGGACACAAGGGCAAGATGGCAGCAATGAAGGGTATCCAGTTCAAGCTGATGTCACCCGAGAAAAAGCTCCAGACCATCCTGATGGAGATGGCCGACGCTCACGCCCGTATGGGAATGGAAGCGTACTTCGAGCAGGCTGAGGAAGGCTATCTCTTCGCAATCGAGGCATGCCCCTACTGCTTCGGAAGGCTCACAAACGCTCGATGCAATGTTACCACAGGCTTCCTCATGGCGGGCGTCGAGTGGGCGTTGGGTCGTCCTGTCCAGATAGAAGAGATCACGTGCCGCGGCGTTGATGAGCCGTATTGCGGCTACTGGATCCCCACCATATAGCAACCCACGTGCGAATCTACACAGGGGCGCAGCGTAAACTGCGCCCTTCGCCTATTCCCCACGGAGCAACCTACCTTCTGCTCGGACCGTTACACTTCCAAAGCTAGAGTGGTCTTTCTTACAGGTAAAGGTTTTTGCAATGCACATTCGACCTAATACAATTGTTTTCCGTCTCTTTTTGCTCTTCCTGGCGGCGTTACTGCCTCTGCTCCCCGGCGGCATCAAAAGCAACCAGGCCCACGCAGCAGCACAGGAACCTCAGCGCGCACAAATGCTTATAACTCCACGTGGCGGGCAGCCCTTCTTTGTAATTGGCGCCAACTATGAAGGACCGACCGACCGCGCCTGGGCGATGTGGGAAGACGACAAGTTTGATATAAGCCTCATCGAAGCCGATTTTGCGCGTGCCCGCTCGCTCGGTATCAACACCATGCGTATCTTCGTGCAGACGGCTCTCAGGGAGGACATCAAGGGTGGTGATTTCTCGAAGCTGGACGCGGTAACGGCGTTGGCTCGCAAGTACAATCTCTGGCTCATCCTGACTTTTACCGACTGGGCCGAACCGGACGTTGCAAAAGCGGGTGCACTCAATGCCCGCATAGCTTCGCACCTGGCAACCGAGCCTTCAATCCTTGCCTATGACGCGAAGAACGAGCCTCAGTTTACCGATGTGGCTGGCGCAATCTATCTTACTGGTACTGTCCAGATTCCGCTTCAAGCGCCCGATTTGATAAGTCACTATGGGGAGCGAATATCCAGGGAGGAGATCGGAGCGTACAGGCGCGGGGAGGGCCGTAGTATCGTGCCCGCTCGCATGAATGATGAGCAAGCTTATTTCCTGTCTAACTATTACAAGCTTTATGTAGAATTTCTCAACGCAGGCAGTACCTGGGTCAGTACGCACCCAGGTACTACCACGCTTGACTACATGGACTCGCCGGACGCTTCCTCCTGGACGCCTTATATCACCGGCCTCGACCAGACGCTTGCTGCCTGGGTCACTACCCAACTTGACCCCGTGCGAGCGGCGGACCCCGGTCGCCCTGTGACGGTCGGCTACAGCAATATCATCTTCGCCAAACTTCCATCGAATCGCTCGCTCAACTTCCAGTCGCTTCACAGGTTTACCTCCCACGGCGCGGCAGGATTGACCTCTACTTTCCGGGTGCTCGATAACCTCCAGCGCACATATGTCGGGCAGCCCGTGCTGCTTGAAGAGTTCGGCTACCCTGGTCAGGTTAAGAATTCAAGCGGGGAAGTGATCGGTTTTGACCCGCGGACCACGGCCAACCTGGAAACGGCTGTCTGGGCGTATCTTTACGCGAATGGATTTGCGGGAGGCGCGAAATGGATGCTGAACAACTTCCCCCAGGGCTACGATCCGGCCCAGAACTCGTTCGGCATATTTGACAACAACGGCCAGCCCAAGATCGCCGGTCATGCTTTGCGCGAGCTATCAAACTTGTTCAGCCGCCCATCGCCCGGCACTATGTCGGCGGTACGCACCGAAAATGCGTCTGCGGCTTCGTACTCTTACGTGTCGCCCAGTACAGTAATCGCGGGCGGTAAGGTCTTCACCGGCACGTCGTTGATCTACAACGCATCTGCGCCTGCACAGATAATCATGGAGAGCGGCACCTTTGTGACGTTATTCAGCACAGATGTGGCCACAGCAAGCCTCAATTTGGCTTCGCTCTTTGGGATACTGGCCTCGGAAGCGGGCCGCATCTCCCTCACAGCCCTCGACCCCCAGGGAGCGCCTTCAACAGCACCAAGCCCAACTTTGACGGGGGACTGGCTGCGCATCAACCTCGCTCCCCTGTACAGGTATCGCCTGGCTGTAGTGCCTCGCGCTGTTGAGCGTGCGGAGCCTCGGCCCGGTGCAGATTCGGTCTATTTCCCGCAAACCGGCCATAACTTGCAGGGCGAATTTCTGCGCTACTGGCAATGGCGGGGAGGTCTGGGCATTTACGGCTACCCGCTGACTGAGCCATTCGTTGAGAACGGGTACACCGTCCAGTACTTTGAGCG
>JBBRVL010000147.1:0-8709 GCA_038246925.1 Chloroflexia bacterium | reverse complement strand
TGAGCGATGAGCTGGTTGACGTCTTTGATGAACTTGATTCTGATCGTCTGAATCAGTGGCTTGGCGGTCAGGTTGTAGTTCTCGTTCGGGACGAGGACCATTTCCTGCGTCTTGTTCCAGGTCTGGACCTTCCAGGGGCCTGAACCGATAGGTGTGGTAGCGAATTGTGCTGTCCTGATCTTGTCAGGCGGTACGTTCGCCAGCGCCCTGCCCGGCAGCCATGCGCCCTGGGCGGCACCGATTTCGGTGTAGGTCAGGGAACCGGCCGGCTTCTTCGCATCGATGAAGGTCTTCAGGAAGGCGTAGTTCTCCTTGTCAGGGATGCTGTTGTAGTAGGCTGTCACCTGCTTGAGCGAGCGGAAGTTGTAGATAATCGTGTACTTGTCAGGGTTGTCTACATTCTCCAGTTTCTGCTCTTCCGAGCGGCTCAGAACCGGCGCGTCCGGGTTCATGGCCAGCTTATAAGTGAACACACCGTCGTTAGAGGTCACTTCGCTGCCGTCGGACCACTTGATGCCCTGGCGCAGCTTGTACTTGACCACGAGGTGCTTGTCGTCGCCTATGCCTACATAGTAAGCGCCGCCGTTCTCGAGGGTCGGCACGTACCAGGCAAGTTCAGGATAGGGGACGGCATTCTCGTCGCGGTACGTAAGGCTTCGGTTGATGAAGCGGAGTATGCGCGAGGTGATTGCGGCGTTGTTGTAGATTGTCAGGTCAGCAGGTTCCTGCGATGAGCCGGCAATCAGGGTCGTTTTAGCGGTAGTGGTCTCGCCGGCCTTCGGGGCGATTGGGAGCGCGCTAGCCGCGATCGGGGTCGCCTTGTTCTGCTCGGCGCCGAGGAGACCAAGCTCTACCTCATAGGGGGCAGCCTTCTCCGGGTGCAACTCGAAGCGGTTGCGCTCGAAATACTGCACATCGTAGGTCTTGCCGTCCTGCTCGGATACTTCCTTGAACTGCTCGCTGATCGCGAAACCGAACTGCTGCAGTCCACCATAGCGGTTCCAATATTCGAGGATCTTGCCGGAAACGATGTGGCCTGTCTCGGGGAACCATACCTTTGTGGCGCTTGTGTCGCCCGGCTTGGCTACCTTTGCGAAAGCCGCATCGGCCGCGTTGACGACCTTGCCAGTCACCGGGTCAAGACGACCCCGGCCTTCGGCCTTCGAGGTGTTACCCAGAAGGCCCAGGAGTACGTCGTACGGAGCCTTGTTCTCAGGATGCTCCTCATAGCGGGCGCGCTCAAACCACTGGGTCTGATAGGTCTTGCCGTCAGTTGTGGAAATCTCAGCCCGTTTGGCTGTAATAGGGAGACCATTAACGTAGACGTTGCTCTGCTCGCTGCCCGGTTTGTTCCATACCTCCAGGAAACGACCACAAACATCAAGCTTGTTGATGTTGCGGCAGGTGCCCTGGGCGGCAACGGAACCCGCGCCAGCAGGCAGGATCGACACTACCATAGCGCCAATTACACCAGTGTACAGGGCTATGCGGCCGAAACCACGCTTTTTATCGTTCAATTTGTTTCCTCCTACCTAAATTGGTTAAACCAAAAGGTACACAATTAGCTACTTCACACGGAGTTTTCGCAACCGCCTTGCCGGGCTGCCAGCGGTCTGCAATCGGGAGAAGCGTATCATGAATAGACAGCTTCGACCCTGGTTCTGTTCCCCCACCCCATTTGAATTTTGAGTTTTGAATTTTGAGTTTTGAATTGATTTTGCTTGCTCCGCCATCTCCCTCAATTCATAATTCATAATTCATAATTCATAATTCCGACTTGCGCCGCCCGATTTGCCCTGCTTTCGGGCCGGTGGGTCTCCACCACCTCCTCTCTTAAAAGAATACTTTCACATACATTATTCAGTTTTACTCTGTGACGCAGCAGGCTTCTTCTTAGAAGCGTCCCCTTCCGCACACATTCTGTTAATAGTAACAGAATTTGCGCGAAATCGCAAACTTTGACCATAAACGACGCTCAATGCGGACCTGCTCACCTGCTGGGGCTATACGCCCTACAGTAATATTCACAATCAGTCTCACAATTCGGTTCATTACCCTTTAGGAAATACGCATTTTGTATTAGCGATCAATCCCATCAGGGCGCAGAGGGAGCAATTCCTATAAAATCTTGTCGAGATGAGCAAAGTGCATTATCGTAATTCCTACTTAAAGTACATCGCCCCAACCTTATACGTCGATGCCGTACCCCCACCCGATGTCTCCCACCCCACCAGGTTTGTCTTGTGCACCTCGATAGTCACCCTCGCATATAGAGGTATAGTCGGCACTTCCTCCGACCAGATCGACTGCATTTCCGCAAGTAGCCGCCCCCGCTTCGTCCTATCTATCTCCCCCTCCTCCGCCCGCGACAATTCATCGAATCGTCCATTTCGCCAGCCCGAATAATTAGCCCCATTGAAGCTATTCTCCGCACTCGGAATACTCGAACTGTTGTATTCTGCCCCCGATGGGTCTATCTCCATCATCGAACTGTACTCTACCATCTCGTGCTCACGCTTCGTCAGGTAACTTCCCTCCCCACCGCCAAGAAGTTTCACTCTCGCCTCGATACCAACCGCCTTCAGATCACTAATCACAAGCTGCGAGATTTGCTCCCGCACCCGGTTACCCTCCTGCGTAGCATAACTGAAGCTTAGCCTTATCCCACCCTTCGCCCGTATTCCATCAGCCCCCTTCGCCCACCCCGCCGCATCGAGCATCTGGTTAGCCTTTGCCACGTCGTACTCATACCTCCTCAGCGGGAACTTACTCTCCCAACCCCCAGCAAAATCCGCCCTTTGCATAGATGCCCAGCTTGCCGGCGAGATAAATGTATCCAACACAGGCGCCTTCCCCAGCATCACTCTCGCAACAATCTGAGGCCGGTTGATAGCATAAGCGATCGCTTGCCGAACAGCCTTATCCCCGAAGAACGCACGATCCAGGTTGAAATCGATCCGCTCCCACACCCGGTTCGGCACATACTCCACTCTCTGGTAAGAGCCGGGGCCCCCAATCGTATCAAGCGCCGCTATCGGCACGCTAAAAAGATCGCTCGTCGCCGCGTCGATGTCCCCGCTTCGCAGCTGCGCCACCACCTGCGTCACGTCCGGTATCACCTTAAAAACAATCCTCTTCAGCAGAGGCTTCTCCGTCAGGTTATAGTTCGGGTTCTGAACCAGCACTATCTCCCCTAACCCCTGATCCCTGATCCCTGATCCCTGAACCATAAACGCCCCGCTCCCCACCGGATTGCGAGCAAACGGAGTGTCCACTATCCGGGGTTGGCCTCCTGCCAATTCCGCTATTTTACCCAGTATATGCTCCGGCAACACCCCACCCACCACACTATAGAGCGGGTCGATTACCGGCTGCCCCGCGTCAGCAAATCCCTTCAGATAAGCAAAATGCTCCTTTTCCAGCGTCTTATTGTAGAAAACACCCGCCTCCCTCGACGACATAAAATTGTAGATAACAGTGTACTTATCAGGACTATCCACATTCGCCACCATCTCCTGCGTCGTCCGGTCCTGTACAAGCGCGTTCGGGTCCATCACCAGCTTGAAGTGATAAACCGCATCCCGCGATGTCACCTCCACCCCGTCAGACCATTTGATCCCCCTTCGCAGCTTATACTTCACTACCAAGTGCCTATCGACCCCCGTCCCCGTAAAATGAGCACCCCCATTCTCGATAGTAGGCACATACCAGGCTATCTCAGGGAAAAGGTTGTCATGAGCGTCGCGGTTCACAAGGCCGTCAAAAATCGGCTCGGACACAACCTGCGCCACCCCAGCGCTCTCAAAAAGCGGGAACAAACTGGCAGGCTCCTTCGATATGGCTATAATCAAAGTATCGTTAGATGTGGCCGTCCCCTTAGGCGGGGCGATTGGCAACTCCTCGGCACGCACCGGTGTCGCCCTGTACTGCTCCGCCCCCAGCAGCCCAAGCTCCACCTCGTATGGGGCTGCCTTCTCCGGGTGCATCTCAAAGCGGTTCCGCTCGAAATACTGCACTGTATAAGGCTTACCGTCAGCCTGGGAGACCTCCACAAACGGCTCGCTCAACGGAAAGCCGAACTGCCTCAGGCCTCCATACCTGTTCCAGTATTCCAGCACCTTGCCTGAGATAGTATGCCGCGTCTCAGGAAACCATACCTGCCCCACCCCCGACCCCTGGGGCCTCACTATACCTACAAACCCCTGGTCCGACTGATTACGCAGCTTGCCCGTGGAAGGATTGACCGAGCCGCGCCCCTCGGCCAACGCTGTGCCAAGCAAACCTAGAAGCACAGCATACGGGGTCCCCGCGTTTTCAGGGTGCGCCTCAAAGCGTGCGCGCTCGAACCATTGCATCTCATAGATAGAGCCATTGGTGAGAGACACTTCGGCGCGCCTGGCCGTGAGAGGGAATCCGGAAACGTAGAGGTTAGGCTGATCACCCCTGTACTTGCTCCACTCTTCAAGAAATTGCCCGCATACATCAAAGTTGTTCATACGGCGACAACTCTGCTGCGCATCCGCCCTACTCACAAACCCATCAGGTAACAACGACGCAAGCAAAGCCAGCGCCACCGCCACTCTAAACACTTTTGTCACCCTACATCTAACCAAACTACTAGATTGGTAAAACCTAGACTGGTAAAACTTCATTTCTCCCCTCCTGGGTGAATTACGGATTACGAATTACGAATTATCTTGGCTCATTTGTAATTCGTAATTCGTAATCCGTAATCCGTAATTCGTAATTCGTAATCCAAAACAATAAAAACTCTGCGTCTCTGCGTCATGAGCGTAGCGAACTCGGTGAATCCGTAATCCGTAATTCGTAATCCGTAATTCACCTTACGCAATCGTCTAGATGAGCCTATCTTTAAACACAAAGGACACAAAGAAGCACGAAGCACACAAAGGTTTTTATATTCTGCATAGTTCCTGGCGCGCATAACTAAACCATAATAATCGTTCGTGTGCTTCGTGCTTCTTTGTGTCCTTTGTGATTGAATTGTCTTGCTCCACCTTCCTCTGCGTAAGGTGAGTTATGAATTATGAATTGCTTATCCTCTATATAACTCAAAACTCAAAACTCATAATTCCCGACTGGTTCCCGGCTGTAGCTCTACTACTTCACAGGTAAAGTTGCGCTTTTTCAATTCCTCTCTCAACTTGGCTGGGGTGCCTGTGAGGAGTGGGAAGGTCGCATAGTGGCTTGGGATTACAGCTTTTACGCCCAACATCTCTGCGGCATAGGCTGCCTGGCGCGGGTCCATCGTAAAGTGGTCGCCTATCGGTAGCACGGCTAAATCAGGTGCAAATAGCTCTCCATACAGGCGCATATCGCCAAAGATGGCTGTGTCGCCTGAGTGGTATATCTTAAAGCCGTTCTCCAGCTCAAGCAGGTATCCCACCGCCTCGCCTCCGTAAATAATCGAGCCGTCGTCATCCTGTATGCCGCACGAATGGTCGGCGTGCAGCATTGTCACACGTATCCCCTCGACGTTGACGGTGCCGCCCTTGTTCATCCCGACCAGGTTCTGCACACCCTTCTTCCCCAGCCAGTCGGCAATCTCGAATATACCGACCACCGACTTCGGGCTTGCGTCTTTAGCCACCTGTACAGCATCGGATATATGGTCGAAGTGGCCGTGCGTGATAAGCATTACATCCAGATTTTGAACCTTCTTCAGATCGTCTGGACAGGCCGGGTTCCCTTGCACCCAGGGGTCAATCATGACACGCTTGCCACCCGGCGTCTCGAATAAGAAAGTAGCGTGGCCGTACCATGTCACTTTTGTGTCTCTACCATTAGTCGCCCTGTTAGTTGCCATTTGGATAAGCCTCCTGCTTGGTTTATTCTGCATCTCTATTTTCGGGTCTAGCAAACATTAGTTGTGCCCCCTATTGCGAGTCGGAGAAGGGACGCCCAAGTCTACACGGGCATCCCTTCTTGCCTTCAGAGGCAACAAGAATTACGGTGTAACACAGCCAGGATAGAATGTATTAGCCACAATCTTGGAAGACTGTCCTCTGGTGACATCATTGCCTGGTCGGAAGTACGGCCTGTTCTCAGGTGCTATACATGGCTCTCCTGGCCTACCGCACTCGTACCCTCCCATTACTCCACGGCTGGCTAGACGCTGTATAAACTCGTAGAAAGTATGTGTAGGAGATACATCCTGGAAGGTCTGTCCACTCGGTGTTTCGGTGAACCGCGCGGCGTTAGACACGATTTTAGAGGTCTGCCCCCTGGTGGCATTAGCCTGGGGTCTAAAGTAAGGCCTGTTGTTCACGCACGGTTCGCCGGGTCCGCCACACACATAGCCTGTCATGTAGCCCCTGGTAGTAAGCCGTTCAATAAACTCGTAGAAAGTATGAGCAGGAGGCACGTCCTGGAAGGTCTGTCCTGACACAGCTTCGGAGAAGCCCGCGGCGTTACTCACCATCTTGGCTAGCTGTCCCCTTGTTACCTGGTTATTTGGGCGGAACGTGCCGTCCGAATAACCTGATACTATCCCACGACACGCAAGACAGCGTATGGATGCATAGAAGGTATTGTTCATGTCTACGTCATTGAACTGTATTGGGCAAACTGTAGCCATAGCCGTAGATGTGGTGGTCACAATTGCTGTGCTCGTAGGTGTTATTGTAGGAGGCATAGGCGTTTGGGTAGGACATGGCGGGGAGAACGGAGTGATACACAGTCCCTCGTAAAGCCCTGCGTTTCCGCACGCATACTGCCAGAATTGGGTGCCGTCCCTTTGTGCTCCGACCGTAGCGCCCCCACCGAAATCGGTGACAACGCCGTACACCATCTGGAATAGCTGCGAGTTCTCGTACAGGCGCAACTCAAAGTTGGCGGTTCCCGCATGACCAGCATAGGCTGTGCGCCACTCGATGTTGAAGACACGATTCGGCGCGCTGCCACTTATAGACGTAAAGATGCCGCAGCCTGAGCAGTCGGTCCGTAAATTCTCCCAATGCGGCAAAATCGCGTAGGTGAATCCCGCATACGGCAGGCACGTACTCACACCCGAAGGGTTGCTGCTGAGGAATTGCAGATTGCCATTTGAACTGACATTGCCCGATGTAAAGGTTTGATCGTAGAACTGGAAGGGGAACGGCAGCGTTATCGCCGTTATGCAATCATCACAGTGGTTGCCTGTGTCTGTGATACCAGCGACAAAAGCGCATGTAGCGGCGCAGGGTGTCGCCGTCACATTAGGAGAAATACTCGCCGTTGCGGTAGGTGGCGCCGAGGTCGCGGTGGAGGTAACTGTGGGCGGAGGTGGGGTTGCAGTCACGGGTGGAGTAACCGTGGCGGGCGGCACATCATATACCTTCGCGATGAATGCGTCATTGGTGCCTCCAGCAAAGCTAGGTTGGTAAGGGCTGACGGTTGGGAACTGTGTAGATGCGGTAGAACCGCCAATATACGTTGTGCCCGCATCGTCAACGGCAACGCCCCGTCCGAAGTCGTTTGCCTCACCACCCAGATAGCTGGAGTATACAAGGTCGGAGCCGGAGGCTGTGAATACCGTAATAAATGCATCTGCTCCACCGCCTCCATAACCCGGCTGGAACGGGTTACGCACCGGAAACCCTGGGGCTCCCGCATAGCCGGTTACGTAAGCTCGTGCCGCCGAGTCAACTGTTATATCATAGCCGTAATCGGTGCTCCCGCCGCCCAGGTAAGTCGAATAGATTAGCGAAGCATCGCCGGAGAGAGTCGTGTCTATCTTCGTCACATAAGCATCGATGTAGTTGACAAAATTAGGCTGGAATGGGTTGCGCGTGGGGTAGTTGAGCGAGCTGGTAGTGCCTGTTGAGTAGGCATTACCGGCACCGTCGACCGCGATGCCGTAGCCGGTTTCCTGGATGTTGCCTCCTATATAAGTCGAGTACAATAATGTTGAGCCTGCGGCATTGAATTTGGTGACGAACGAGTCATCGAAGGCGCAGTTGTTCCGGCAAGTAGATTGGAAGGCGTTCAGCACCGGGAAGTTGTTCGATATAGTGCTGCCTGTCAAGTAAGCGTTTCGCGCTCCGTCAACATCTATAGCCCGTCCAAAGTCGTCACCACTGCCGCCCAGATAAGTTGAATAACCGGGCGCTCCGACGTTAGGACTTAATTTGGTCACGGTCACATCTTGCCCGCCTGCGTTGTTGGGTTGGTATGCGTTGACGGTTGGGAAGTTGGTAGAGTTGCTCAACCCTGCTATGTATGCGCTACCCATGTCGTCGAGCGCCACTCCCTGGCCCGTATCAAAGCCGCCCCCACCTAGATAGGTCGAGTAAACCAGCACGGAGCCGGTCACACCCAGTTGCGTAGCGAACGAGTCTACCACGCCGCCACCGTAGGTAGATTGGTAAGGGTTCTCCACCGGGAAGTTGGTCGAATTGGTATTGCCGGTTATGGTAGCTCTTCCCATGCCGTCAACCGCGATAGCGAAGCCCTGATCAAGCCCTGTCCCGCCAAGATAAGTCGAATAAATAAGCGCCGTGCCCTCAGGGTTCATCTTGGTAACAAAGGCATCCGTGCCGCCCCGGTATGTCGGTTGGTAAGGGTTCGCCGTGGGAAAGTCCGCGGATTGCGTCAGGCCCACGATGTACATGTTGCCCGCCGCGTCAATATCGATCCCGTATCCTTCGTCCCCACCCGACCCACCAAGATAGGTCGAATAAGTCAGCGTGGGGTCTATCGTCAGAGGGT
>JBBRVL010000146.1:0-8760 GCA_038246925.1 Chloroflexia bacterium | reverse complement strand
CCGCGAGCCGTACCGCCTGATGACCTCGCGGGCCGAGTACCGCCTCCTTCTCCGCTCGGACAACGCCGATCTGCGGCTCGACGCGATTGGATACGCGCTCGGACTAGTGAGCGAAGAACGCATGCAGGACATGCAACGTAAGGATGAGATAATTGCGGGTGCGCTCGTGCGATTGCGTGAAGGCGTAATCACCAATCCGGTAGGAGCAAGGCTAGCGGCTGCCGGGTTCGCCCCCCCGGAAGTCGGCAGGCACACCACGATGCTTGAATACCTACGACGCCAGGAGACTCGGTACGAGTCGCTCGGCGTACTGCTTCCCGATCTCGACCTGACTGATGATCTGGTAAACGAAGCCGCACAGCAGACGGAGATCACGGCCAAATACTCAGGATATATTGTCAAGCAAGAAGCCGAAGTGGCCCGCAGCCGCAAGATGGAAGAACGCACGCTCCCACTCAACCTCGCTTACGCCGACATGTCCGGCCTTAAAACTGAAGCGAAGCAAAAGCTCACCCACTTCAAGCCCCACACCGTAGGCCAGGCATCACGTATAGCCGGGGTAACACCCGCTGACATAGCTGTTCTGCTAGTACACCTGAAGCGGCTCGGAGTTTAGGCTTCTAGTAATTCGTAATTCGTAATTCGTAATTCGTAATTCGTAATTCCATTATCGGCAGGTAGCGCACATACCACACGGCGGCACTTCATACAGCTTGCTGTTGAGGGCGTCCAGCACACGGCGGCCCATCGGAGCAGCCGCAAGCTCAAAATCCCGCTCGATGAGGGGTGGTATAGCACCCGCGAATTCGCCCACATAGGCCGCTGTGCCGTTACTCCAATCGCACCACACCCATTTCGCCCAATCGCCTGGGTCGCCCGAGTAGAGCGTGAGGTCCGGCCTCTCTCCATAGACCATCCTGTAGAAGCGTATCACCGATAGGTCTTCCCAATCGAGGTAAAGGCTCGCGCCCTGGGGAGCAACCTTAAGAAGGGCCAGAGCCTCGTCACGCACTTGAGTCTGTCCGCTCTGGTCGATATCTGGATAACGCAAAGCCCCGACGTATAGTAGCGCCCCAACCAGCAGCATTCCCGCTCCTGCTACAGCGACGTGAAACGTGAAACGTGAAACGTGAAGGCGCAGGACGGCCGTCCGAATTAGCAAATGATGTATAACCCAGGCGAGGCCAACGGCTATGAAAATACTCCAGATCAAGTAGGTTGGTATGAAATAGAGGTAGCCAACGAGGGAATAGTTCATTGCGAACAGGAAATTGCCGAGCATCATGAGTGTCATTAGCATCGCCTCGCCCCGCGCCTTGCGCCACAGGACGGCCAGCCCAACTATTCCTGCCACTACACCCGCGACCGTGTACTGCCCCGATAATTCGCTCAGGCCGAAGGCCACTCGCTCAAGCTGCGAGGAGGGTTCCCACCCAAAACCCATCACCTGGTTGTGAAACGGCCCGCCCGTCAACAGGCTGAAGAAGTCCTTCCATGAAGATGGCCTTCCCCAATAATAGGGCGAACCTGCCACGAAGCGAAACACAAGAAATAAGATCGGGCTAAGGCCCAGCAGCAGAGAAGCTACGCCGAGAGCTTGCCTGCGAAGAGGCCGGGTATCACTTTTACTTCGCCTGCGCTCCACTTCCACAAGCAACAAGTAGAGGCCGTAGGCGGGCAGCAGCAGGTAAGTTGTGCCGTGATGCACCATACTCAACCCGATAAAAATACAGGACAAGTAAAACCAGCGTGTGCGACCCGTGCTGCGCCACAACAGCAAGAAGGAGATAACGGAGGCAACTAGCAGCGCATTGAGGGCATAGCTGCGCGCCACCAGCGACATCGACCATACGGTCGGCGCGACCGCAAAGAGGCCCGCCCCGATGCCCGCCGCCCACCACCCTCTCGCCAGACCAGTAATATGTGCCAACCTTAGCGCAATCGAGTAGAGCAACCCTACAGCCCCGGCCATGTAAGCAGCCGAAGAGAAGTTCACCCTGTAGGCGACATCCCCGAATGGAAGAAGCGTGAAGAGCTTACCCAGCAGCACATAGAGAGGGTAGCCGGTCGGGTGGGGCACGCCCAACACCGCAGCGCAAAGCTGGAACTCAGCATAGTCGCCAGGCATCACGGAAGGCGCCAGCGTCAGAATATACAACCCGAAGGCGGCAAGCGCCACAATCACCCCCAGCAAAACGTGGGCATGAGGCCTCAGGCGATAAGCCAGTGTGGAAGATGATTCGGTCAGGGCCGCACCAGCGCGTGGGGTTGCCGCGCCGCTAACTTTAGGGGCCGTTTCGGTAGGCATGGTGTGATAATAATATACCAACGAATGCGTAGTCATCAATCAGCCCAAAGAAAGCGCCAGACCAAAGCCACTACAAGCGATTTGCTCCATGTGGTATACTAGAAGTAATAGTGTGCGAGATTGCACGCGCCTGAGACTGTATGCTAACCCCTGATCTTGTTTGACCCGGTGATTCTTACACCTCCTGTCGCAACAGATTGCCCTATCGAGGGCATTTCTGGTGTCCGCACCACAATATCCACAGGAGGATGTAATGACACAAAGATTGTACATCGGTAACTTAGCTAGTGATGTGACAGAACAGCAGCTACGCGATCTATTCGCGCAAGCAGGTGAAGTCTCCAAAGTAGATGTCATAGCCGACAAATTCACCGGTCAAGGCAAAGGCTTCGCATTCGTTGAAATGGCGACGGACGCGGCAAGCGAAGAGGCTATTACTCGCCTCAACGGACATGAGCTAGACAATGGCGCTATAGTCGTCAATGTCGCTCGGCCCCGCGAAGAGAGATCGGGCGGAAATCGAGGACGGTAAATTTCTGTAGGGGATTTACACAACCAAACAGCGAGGTGCGCGTTGGCGCACCTCTCAGCCCTCATGCAGACGTAGAAGCGGGGGCAGCAGGGAGCAATTATGTACGCGACAAGCAATATTAGCGAAATTGAAACACTCTGCAAGCAGATAATGAATTCGCCATACTTCAGGAAGCATACACCGGCCGAACTTGTCCAATTACAAGATGTATTGCATAAGGTCAATCAACTGGTCAGCGACTCCTTACCGCCATTGATCGCCGAGGTAAAGCATCTAAGAAACCAGAACCGCAAGCTCCACGCCGAAATTGAAACGCTCAATTCGAGCGAGCAGCGCTGGCAGGCGAACCAGCCAGCATAAACCGGCAGAGGATAACTGAAGCGCGTAGCAGGCCAAGCCCTCTTTCCGTTATGTGCTGTCCACCTGACACGTAGATGGTGGGCCAAGAACGAACGACTGAAAACTAAAATCACCTTTGCCACTATTCATAACTGATAACCTGGGCATGCCTCTTTCGCCCAAAGTTCCGACTTTGCCACAGCCCTGGCTACTGAAGCGGCCGTATTGCAGCTATACAACGCTGTGTGCTATAGTTTCTCAGTCTTGTCCTCAACCATATTCTGTATAAAGGGTCGTCTCACATCTTGCGCATAGGGATCATCTCGGACGTACATGGCAATTACGTCGCGCTACGTACCGTCTTCGATCATATGGGAAGCGTCGACGCGCTCTGGTGCCTGGGCGACATCGTCGGTTACGGCCCCCAGCCGAACGAATGCATCTCGGCTATCTCGGCAGTCCCAAATCTTTGCATTCCCGGCAACCACGACTGGGGTATGCTGGGCCGACTCGACCGCCTCAGCTTCAACCGTGACGCACGTGCGCTCCTCGAATGGACTGAGGATGTCCTCACCCCGGCCAACAGGCAGTTCCTTGAATTGCTTCCGGTACGGCTGTCGGCAAATGGATCGAGTTTCACCCTCGTGCACGCCTCACCCCGCGATCCGATGTGGGAATACCTGCTCGACATATTCGATGCCGCCGAATGCTTTCCGCTCTTCCATTCTCGCTATTGCTTTGTCGGCCACACGCATGTACCCCTTATCTTCCAGCAGGTTGAAGGCGTTGTAAAGGCTTACATCCCGGAAGCGAGCGAATCGATGCCGCTTGACGTTTCACCATACGAGAAGAATACAAATGCTCAGGACGTACGGATGATCATCAACCCAGGTAGCGTTGGGCAGCCTCGTGACGGCGACCCACGGGCAGCGTACATGGTGCTTGAGATCCCTGAGATTGGAACGGGAGAAGCCCAGCCTGCCAGCCTCACCTTTGGTCGGGTCTCGTACCCGATAGAGGAAACGCAGCAGATAATGAAAGATTACGGCTTCCCGCCGCGCCTCATCTCCCGCTTGGAGCTAGGTATCTAGACCGAATTACGAAGTATAACGGAACCGCCAAGACGCCAAGAGCGCCAAGAACCCGCCAAGATTATTATTGTTTTGTGAAACGCAAAGACGGTGGGGGAACAGAGAACGCCGAATATTCTGGGGCAAAGAGCGCCGCACTTCTCATAGGTAGTGCGGCGCTCTTTGTTTGACGGATAAACTTACCGAGTTAGTTGCTATCCCTGGAAAGCATCTTTATTCGCCCGGCTGCGGCACGAAGGTATCTTCGAACCGAGCGTAGATACCGTCCGAGTACAAGAAACGGATGACCCGATCGGCGGTCCAGAGAGCGTTGCCCCTCTCGTACTGCTGCCACACCGCGCCGGTATTGCTCTCCGGCTCCACGGCCCAACCGAGGTCAAGCTGCAACGACTCATTCTCATACCATACTTTACCGAACCCTCGAACCGGCGCGTATAGCTTGGCGGGTGGTGTCTTCGACGGTAGAGGGTCGCCTTCCTGCCATGTATCCGGGAACTGCCGCCAGACACCGTATGTGTCTGTTGGACCTCCTCTAAAGACATAAATAGTGCGCGTATCACCCCGCCAGAACATGTAGCCACCCTCGAAACGTTGGTATGCGGTCGGCGTAACCTCGCCCTCCGGCGCTACAGGGCACCCTACGCGCCCTCGGACGCTCGAGTCGGTTCTCCATACCTGCCCGAAGCCGCGCACCGGCATAAGCGAACAGGGAGGCGTCGCGGTCACGCTGACTCTGGGTGTCGCTGTAGGGGTAACTGTGGGCGTACTCTTGCGGATAGAAGTTGCCGTGACGGTGGGCGCAGTCGGCACGACTGTTGCCGTTTGAGATGGGCGCACTGTGGCTGTGACAACCGGTTCAGGTGTAAATGTAGGTGGTACTGCCGTCGCGGACACTGCGGTTGGCGTGACTGGTACGACTGTATTAGTCGGATTGGCCGCAACTGTCGGGCTTGCTTTAGGCGTCGTGGGACTGGCCGCGACCGCAGTAGATACAGACTTTGTTTGGGTTGGTAATGGCACGCTCGGGGTCTTGGCAGGTATTGAGCTTTCCAGAGCAATTGCTGTAGGCTCAGGCGTATTGCTGGGCGGCACAGGCGTGTTGGTAGGTGTGGCAGTGCTGGTGGGCGTGCTGGTAGCAGTAGGGGTATGTGCCGCAGCCGTGAAAGTAAGCGTCAACGGCTCGTTCTGCATGACCCCGTTCTCGATGATTGTGCGAATCCTTTGGCAGTTAATATACACCTGGTAAGTAGCGCCCGGCAGCCATGAAGATACCGGAGACAGCGTCAGTTCACCACCAGTAGTACCTACCAGCATGTAGTCCGACTGCACAGTTACGGTAACCGGAGTTGTTCCTTTCATGCGACGCACCGAGGTATAGTTCTTGGCATCGTCTGGATCAACCTGCTTGTTAAACTTGATATGGATGGGCTTGTTGTAGTCTGAAATCGGACTTACTTCAAGAAGCTGGGCAGCCGGAGTCGCTATCGTACCACGAAGCAATATGACGGCCATTACAAGTAAAAGTCCGCCTACGAGCAAGGCTGCGGGTAATGCCCGTGCCCACCCGTTGCCGAGGCTGGTAAATATAGCAGCAGCACCCGACCTACCCTGTGTACGGGGGAAATCTACAGTTTGCGTTTTCCTGGCGTTGCCCGCCGGGTTGCCAAATACACGCCTGCCCGATTCTCGCGCTTCGATAGCACGCCAGACATCACGTCTGAGGCTTGCGGGTGGGACCGGCATGGCCATCGCGTGTATGTTGCTCCCGATGGCGCGGTATTCGGCAAGGGCCTGGTGGCAATCCTCACAACGCGATAGGTGGTGCTCCACCCTGACGCGCTCCTCCGGTGTCGTCTCGCCGTCGATATACGACGAGAGCAGCGGCCGGATTTCAGTGCAGTTCATGAACGATCCCCCAAACTTTCTCTGTACAACTTCATCGTTGTGCGCCGGATCATAACTTCTATCATATTGCGCCCACTTCCGAGTCCGGTCTATTTCTATTTACTGGCTCATCAGGCTCGGCTCCCGGTGCATGCCCATAATGCGCTAGGTATGCCTGCCGAAACTCCTCTCGTGCGCGAAACAGCAGTGACTTTACCGCCGAGCGGCTCATCCCCATCACTTCGCCTATCTCGTCACACGACATCCCCTGATATTCTTTCAAAACTAAAGACATCTTATTCTTTGCTGATAACTTATCTAATATGGCCTGCACCTCGCCGGAGGTCTCGACCTGTGTATACTCTCCTACCGGGTCGTCACTCGCTGTTGGCTCCATTGCCGGATTCGTGTCGAACGTCTCCCACGGCAGCCACCTTATCAGTTTGCGACGGCGCAGTACATCCATGCAGGCGTTGGAGGCTATCCTGTGCAGCCATGCTGACAGATTAAGGTCGGGTGCGGTCTTCGGTAGCGCAGAATAGGCCTTGACGAACGTATCCTGGGTCAGGTCGTAGGCGTCTTCGCTGTTGCCCATCAGGCGGTAAACGAAAGCATAAAGCCGCCTCTCGTAGCGATTATAAATCGCTTCGAAGGCAACGGCATCCCCCTCCCGCGCACGAGCTATCCAGCTTTTCTCGTCAATTGACAAGGCGCCCCCGCTAACGCTCATGCCCCCATAAACGCTCATATCCCTGACGTTACCTCCTCAAATAGAACGGAGGCGGCGTTGCCAGGTTGCATTCCACACAATCGTTTTGCCCGGTCCTGCCCCTTGGAACATTCACATAATTGTACCATCCTGGTAAACGCCGATGCTCGACAGGTATGATCGTGGAGGCGATATACTCCTAATTCCTGTTGCCCATGTGCTGTTACTTATTACTCTTACTAGCACAGTACCAATTGGCCGAAAGTCGGGGGCCATGGTGTGCAAGGCTTATGGTATCATTATTAGACCGAATGCGAAGCAAATGCCTCGTGTTCTGCGTATATTCTTCCAAATGGAGCCAGGCCTTCACATGCAGCAAGTAACAGCAAAGAGATCAGTAGCGGTTAAGCGTGGTCTGTGGTGCAACCTCTGTGGCTCCGCGCTTACAAATATCGGCAGAGGACTGATCACAGGGCGGCGCAGGATCGAATGGCTGGAGGCAGCAGGGAAGACTTCAACATGGTCGCTTTGCGAAGAGTGCTACAATGAGCGGTTACGGTGCGCGGCCTGTGGGTCGCACGTAGGGGGCCACGCGGTACTGCTCGAGGGTGAGACGCACGTATATTGCCGGCCTTGCTTCGAGCAACGTCCCAGATGCGACACCTGTAGTCGTCCGGTCGGCGCGCACTATTGGACACGCACCGACGGACGCAAACTATGCGACCGCTGCCAATCCACGGCTGTTTCTGATCCGGCACAGGCTCATGCTCTTTACAGACGTGTCCGCGCCGACCTCGCCAGGTGGCTGGGCCTCTCCTTGCGCGTGACCTGCCAGTTGAAGCTGGTCAGCAGGAATCAGCTTGACGATATGATCAGCAAATCTTCCCTTTGCCATCTTGACACGGACAGCCGGGAGCGCTGTTTCGGACTTTTCATTCGTGAAGGCAAGCACCGCGCAATCTTTGTCGAATATGGACTGCCCAGGATCGTGCTGATGGAGGTAATGGCGCACGAGTTCGCCCACGCCTGGCAAAGCGAGAACTGCGACCGCGATCAGCACCCCGAAATACAGGAGGGGTTTGCCGAATGGGTGGCCTACAAACTGCTTGAAGGTTTGGGATGCCGCCGTCGCTGCGAAAGGATGTTGCGCCGAGACGATCTTTATGGGCGCGGCCTCAGAAAGATGCTGGAATCTGAACGCGAAGGCGGCCAGGCATCAGTCTTTAGACAAGCGATGAGTGGTGAGTGGTGAGGGATCAGTAGGCGGTGCTCACGTTTCACGTTTCACGTTTCTTGTGTAATTCGTAATTCCCGAAGGGGAGAGCATGTCAAACGAAATCGCGCTTGAGTGCGCACTGAACGTCACTTCTGTGCCCGCGGCCGGGGAGCCTCGGCTTCTCTATTTACTTATCGATGTGAAACCAGGAGAGGGCATCGAGCCTGTACAGGCCCCTGTCAATATGGCGGTGGTGCTCGACGTAAGTGAATCGATGCGGCTGCCGGTATTGAGCCAGGAACAATTCCATCTGCTCTCCAAGCTGGGAGAGGCAAAAGAAATCGTATCGGACGGCGTACCGGTCTGGACGTTCAATACGATCCCCCAGGACATACGTAAAAACGCCCCCTCCAACCTTGAAGCGATACAGACGGCTATAACAGAGGCCGTACAGCACTTCGAGGACGGTGATATACTATCGTTAGTCGCCTTTGCAGACAATGCGGAGGTCCTGTTGAGTCGAGTGCCGGGATCGAGCCGCCAGCAGGTGATGGATGCAGTTGCGGCGCTCGGTTCGATTGAGCTTGGTGACGAGACTGACATCGCAGGCGGGCTGGAGGTCGGCCTGGTCGAAGTAAAACGCGGAGGGGCCACCTCGGTTGCTAACCGAGTGCTCGTCCT